>JAFECV010000027.1 GCA_018241985.1 Pseudomonadota bacterium
GAACGTGAGCCCCGCGATGTAGATCGCCCAGGTCGGCGGTGTGTTGTACCTCGACTGGTTCGCCGCGACGATCGAATAGTCGAACGCGCTCGGGCAGGCGGGGAGCGCGTGGCCCAGCAGGTCCTCGCGCACCACGACCAGCGTGACGCCGGCTGGGCCGAGGTTCTTCTGCGCGCCGCCGAACGCAAGCCCGACGCGCTGCCAGTCGACCGGGCGCGACGCCACGTGCGACGAGAAATCCACGACCAGCGGCGCGTCGCAGCCGAGCGCGCGCAGATCCGGCAGCGCCTGGTACTCGACGCCGTGGATCGTTTCGTTGCTGCAGATATGCACGTACGCCGCGTCGTCACGGAGCTGCCAGCGCGCCGGGTCGGGCAGGGTGGTGTGGCCGTCTGCCTGGGTGCTGGCCGCGACGCGCGCGGCGCAGTACTTGCTGGCCTCGTTGCAGGACTTCTGGCTCCAGCTGCCGGTGATGACGAAGTCGGCCGCGGTGCCGCGCGACAGGTTCAGCGGAACGATCGCGTTCTCGGCCAGCCCGCCACCCTGCATGAACAGGATGCGGAACTGCTTGGGTACCGCGAGCAGTTCGCGCAGATCGGCCTCGGCTTGGTCGCAGATGGAGACGAACTCACGGCCGCGGTGGCTCATCTCCATCACGCTCATGCCGCTGCCGTGCCAGTCCAGCATCTCGGCGGCCGCCTGCTCCAGCACCTCGGCCGGGATCGCGGCCGGACCGGCGGAGAAGTTGTACGGGCGCGTACTCGCCGCGGCCGTCACTTCTTGGGTGAGGCTGGCTTCGCGGGCGCCGAGCCGGCCGGCGGATTCGTCGGCGCCCCCAGCGCCTTGGCCACGCTGTCGTTGAGCGTGCGCAGCCGCGGCTCGACCGTGCCGCGGGTATCGGCGACCACCTTCTCGGCCAGCGCCGCCTGCAGCTTCGGATTCAGTTCCTGGTACTTCTTCGCGACCGGCGAACTGATCCAGGCGACGAGCTGGCGCAGTTCGTCCTCGCTGAAGTTCTGCTCGAGCAGCGGGCCGAGCGCCCCGGGCGCGTCCTGCACCGCTTTGTCGCGCACCAGCGGATAGGTCGAGTCGAAGTACTTGCTGATCTCGGTGTCGGCCGCCTTGGCCGCGGCCTCGCGCTTCTCGGCGGGAACCTGGGTGCGCAGGTACTGGGTGCCGCTTTCCGCGATCGGGCCGCTGGATTGCTGCACCAGCGTGCGTGCCATCGATTCGATCGCGGGTCGCTGCAGATCGAGGAACTGCTTGACCAGCGCGGCCTTGCCGTCCTGTGCGTTCGCCGCGGCGGCGGTTGCCAGCGCGAGCGCGGCGAGGGTGAGTTGCAGTCGTTTCACTTCGGATTCTCCTTGTCGGTTGATGACGGGCCTTCGGCCTCGTCGGATTCGCTGTCGCCGTTCACGTCGTTTTCCACGATGCGCTGCAAGCCGGTCAGCTTCGCGCCCTCATCGAGCGCGATCAGCGTGACCCCTTGCGTTGCGCGGCCGAGTTCGCGGATTTCGGCGACCCGCGTGCGTACCAGCACGCCGGTGTCGGTGATCAGCATGATCTCGTCATCGGCATGGACCAGCGTGGCGGCCACGACGCGGCCGTTGCGCTCGGTCTGCTGGATTGCGATCATGCCTTTGGTGCCGCGCCCGTGACGCGTGTATTCGGTAATGTTCGTGCGTTTTCCGTAACCGTTTTCGGTCGCGGTCAGCACGCTCTGGCTTTCGTCCTCGGCCACCAGCATCGCGATCACGGCCTGGCTGTCGTCCAGCGCCATGCCGCGCACGCCGCGCGCGTTGCGGCCCATCGGGCGCACGTCGTTCTCGTCGAAGCGCACCGCCTTGCCGCCGTCCGAGAACAGCATCACGTCGTGCGCGCCGTCGGTCAGCGCCGCGCCGATCAGGAAGTCGCCGGGGTCCAGGTCGACCGCGATGATGCCGGCCTTGCGCGGGTTGCCGAACTCGTCGAGCGAGGTCTTCTTGACCGTCCCCATCGACGTCGCCATGAACACGTAGAGATGCGCCGGAAAGCTGCGCTTCTCGCCGGTCAGCGGCAGCACCACGGTGATCTGCTCGCCTTCCTGCAGCGGGAACATGTTGACGATCGGGCGGCCGCGCGAGCCGCGCGAACCCTGCGGAACCTCCCACACCTTGAGCCAGTACACGCGGCCGCGGTTGGAGAAGCACAGGATGTAGTCGTGCGTGTTCGCGATGAACAACTGGTCGATCCAGTCGTCTTCCCGGGTCGCCGCCGCCTGCTTGCCGCGTCCGCCGCGGCGCTGCGCCCGGTATTCGCTCAAAGGCTGGCTCTTGATGTAGCCGGCGTGCGACAGCGTGACCACCATGTCGGTCGGCGTGATCAGGTCCTCGGTGCTCAGGTCGAACGAGCCCTGTTCCACCGAGCTGCGGCGCAGCCCGAGTTTGGTTTGTCCGAATTCCTGGCGCAGCGCGGAGAGCTCGTCGCCGATGATGGTCGACACCCGCGCCGGTCGCGCCAGGATGTCGAGCAAATCCTCGATCTCGGCCATGACCTCGCGGTATTCGGCGACGATCTTGTCCTGCTCCAGGCCGGTGAGGCGCTGCAGCCGCATCTGCAGGATTTCCTGCGCCTGGGTGTCCGACAGGCGGTACAGGCCGTCCGCCTGCATGCCGTACATGCGTTCCAGGCCTTCGGGGCGGTAGTCGTCGGCATTGATCACGCCGCCGTCGGCGCGGGTGCGGGTGAGCATCTCGCGCACCAACCGGCTGTCCCAGACGCGCCGCATCAGCTCGGTCTTCGCCACCGGCGGCGTCGGCGATTCCCTGATGATGCGGATGAATTCATCGATGTTCGCCAGCGCGACCGCCAGGCCTTCCAGCACGTGGCCGCGTTCGCGCGCCTTGCGCAACTGGTAAACCGTGCGCCGGGTCACGACCTCGCGGCGGTGCTCGAGGAAGACTTCGATCAGGTCCTTCAGGTTGCACAGCCGGGGCTGGCCGTCGACCAGCGCGACCATGTTGACGCCGAAGGTGTCCTGCAGCTGGGTCTGCTTGTACAGGTTGTTCAGCACCACCTCGGGCACTTCGCCGCGCTTGAGTTCAATGACGAGCCGCATGCCCGACTTGTCGGACTCGTCCTGGATGTGACTGATGCCCTCGATCTTCTTCTCGTGCACCAGCTCGGCCATGCGCTCCTGCAGCGTCTTCTTGTTGACCTGGTACGGCAGTTCGTCGACGATGATCGCCTGGCGCTGGCCGCGGTCGATCTCCTCGAAATGGCACTTGGCGCGCATCACGACCTTGCCGCGCCCGGTGCGGTACGCCTCCTTGACCCCGCTGCTGCCGTAGATGATGCCGGCGGTCGGAAAGTCCGGGCCCGGTACGATCTCCATCAGCTGGTCGACCGAGGCCTCGGGGTGCTTCAGCAGGTGCAGGCAGGCGTCGACCACCTCGTTCAGGTTGTGCGGCGGGATGTTGGTCGCCATGCCGACGGCGATCCCGCCGGAGCCGTTGATCAGCAGGTTCGGCACCCGCGACGGCAGCACCAGCGGTTCCTTTTCGCTGCCGTCGTAGTTCGGGCCGAAATCGACCGTCTCCTTGTCGATGTCGGCCAGCATCTCGTGCGCTATCTTTGCCAGCCGGATCTCGGTGTAGCGCATCGCCGCCGCGTTGTCGCCGTCGACCGATCCGAAATTGCCCTGGCCGTCGACCAGCATGTGGCGCATCGAGAAGTCCTGCGCCATGCGCACGATCGCGTCGTACACCGACTGGTCGCCGTGCGGGTGGTACTTGCCGATCACGTCGCCGACGATGCGCGCCGACTTCTTGTACGGGCGATTCCAGTCGTTATTGAGCTCGTGCATCGCGTACAGCACGCGCCGATGCACCGGCTTCAGGCCATCCCTGGCGTCTGGCAGCGCGCGCCCGACGATGACGCTCATTGCGTAGTCGAGATAGCTGCGGCGCATCTCCTCTTCGAGGCTGACGGGCAGGGTTTCCTTGGCGAACTGGGTCATGAGGCGCTGCGCTTTCGCGAGAGAAGGCTGATTTTAGGGGCAGGGGGCTGTAGTACCCGAGCAACACATCGGCCGAAATGCTGTTTCGTGCTGTGACGCGCGCCCGATTTTGGGCCGGAACCCATAGGGACGTGTGGCACAATGGATCGAACGTTTTGGGTGATGGTCACCTGGATCGTCAAGATTCGCAGCGTGGCTGCGCCTTTTTCCCCTAGAGGAGAACCATGAAGAAATTGAATAAAGTGGCAATGCTGATTGCCTCTGCAGCGTTCGTGACTGCCGCAGGTGCCCAGACGGTGGACAACTGGCGCAACGGCACGTCCGAACTGGTGTGGAAGAACGGCACCAACGAATACTGCTGGCGCGACGCCAACTGGACCCCGGCCACTGCGGCCAAGGGTTGCGACGGCGCGATCGTTCCGGTGGCTGCACCGGCTCCTGCCGCTGCTGCGCCCGCACCGGCTCCGGCTCCGGCGCCTGTAGTGGCCGCGAGCAAGGTCACCTATTCGGCCGACGCTTTCTTCGATTTCGACAAGTCCGTGCTGAAGCCCGAAGGCAAAGCCAAGCTCGATGACCTGGTCAGCAAGATCCAGGGCATCAAGCTCGAGGTGATCATCGCCGTCGGCCATACCGACTCGGTCGGCACCGTGGCTTACAACCAGAAGCTGTCGGTGCGCCGCGCCGAAGCGGTCAAGGCCTATCTCGAGTCCAAGGGCATCGAGAAGAACCGCATCTACACCGAAGGCAAGGGCAAGTCGCAACCGATCGCGAGCAACGCCACTGCCGCCGGCCGTGCGAAGAACCGCCGCGTGGAGATCGAGGTCGTCGGCACCCGCGAGAACGCGCAGTAATCCGCGTCACTCGGTACTCGACAAAAACCCCGCGAGGCTCCGGCCCGCGGGGTTTTTTCATGAGTTGGGCGACAATCGACCGATGACGCAGTCCGTGAATGCCGATCCGGCCGAGCTGGCCAAGTTTTCCGATCTTGCGCATCGCTGGTGGGATCAGGGCAGCGAGTTCCGTCCGTTGCACGAAATCAACCCGCTGCGTCTGGCCTGGATCGACAGCCTCGCAGCGCTCGCCGGCCGCCGCGTGCTGGACGTCGGCTGTGGCGGCGGGATTCTTGCCGACGCGATGGCGCGCAAGGGCGCCGAGGTGCTTGGCATCGACCTGGCCGACAAGGCGTTGAAAGTGGCGCAGCTGCATGCGCTCGAGGCCGAAACCCCGAACATCGAATACCGCGCGTGCAGCGCCGAAGCGCTGGCGGCCGAACGGCCTGGGCAGTTCGACGTCGTGACCTGCATGGAAATGCTGGAACACGTGCCCGATCCGGCATCGGTGGTGCGCGCCTGCGCTGCGCTCGCCAAGCCGGGCGGGTGGGTGTTTTTCTCCACCATCAATCGCAGTCCGAAGGCGTTTCTGTTCGCGATCGTTGGTGCCGAGTACTTGCTGAACCTGTTGCCGCGTGGCACCCACGAATACGCGAAGCTGATCCGGCCGTTTGAACTCGCCGGCTATTGCCGCGACGCCGGGCTGGAACTGACCGAGACGCGCGGCATGGAATACAACCCGCTGACGCGCCGCTACCGGCTGAGCGGTGACACCAGCGTGAACTACCTGTTTGCAACCCGGAAAGCTTGAGGGGCCGAATGTTCTACGACGTGCAGGCGGTGCTGTTCGACCTGGACGGTACGCTGATCGACAGCGCGCCCGATCTCGGCGCCGCGGCCGACAAGATGCGTGTCGACCGGGGACTTCCGTCGCTGCCGCTGGCCCGCTACCGACCGATGAGCGGGGCCGGCGCGCGCGGCATGATCGGCGTCGCTTTCGGCGTCACGCCGCAGGCGCCGGAATTTCCGGCGCTGCGCGAGGAGTTTCTGTCGAACTACGAAGCCTGCATGACGCAGCGCACGAACGCTTTCGACGGGGTTGTCGAACTGGTCGAAGCCCTGGTCGCGCGCGGCATCGCCTGGGGCGTGGTGACGAACAAGGTGTCCCGCTTCACTGCGCCGCTGACCCGCCTCATGCCGCTGTTTGCCACGTCGAAGGTGGTGGTCAGCGGCGACACGACCGCCCATTCCAAGCCGCACCCCGCGCCGCTGCTGGAAGCGGCACGCCGACTCGGTCTGCCGCCGCAGCGGTGCATCTATGTCGGCGACGACGAGCGCGACATGCAGGCCGGGCGAGCCGCAGGGATGGACACCGTGGTCGCCACCTACGGGTATCTCGGCAGCCAGGCGGACACGTCGCTGTGGGGCGCGACCGCGGCTATCGCCGCACCGCTGCAGTTGCTGCCGCTGCTGCCGGCCTTGCAATCGCGGGCATTGGCCTAAAATAGCCGACTTAGGGGCTGCACCGGTTTCGACGCGGGTGCGGAAGCGCTTAGGGGCATGTCGAGCTTGAGTAATGCTCGTAAATATCGACTCAACAAAGTAACTGCAAACGACGAACGTTTCGCACTCGCCGCTTAAACACCGGTGAGCCTCGCAACAGCAGGCCGATGGGCTGGGCAAGGGTGCCGCAAGGCGTCCAGGCTGCGAGGGCATTCACATCGGCTGGCCTTGCACCGGGTGCCTTGGTGTGGGGCGAGACCATAGGGCACTAGCGGCTCATGTAGCGTGCGACTGCGCGACAGGGGTGGCGAGACTCAAATCAGACCGCTAAACATGTAGATCCTGGCGAAGAAGGCTTGCGGACGCGGGTTCGAATCCCGCCAGCTCCACCAATCACGAGGGCCTGGATGGCATCATCCAGGCCCTTTTTCTTTCGCGTGATCCCCGCATGGTGTGGGGTTCCAGCCACTAGCGGGTCCGGCGCCCCGGGATGCAGGCGCACAACGGTCGATTCGACACACGCCTTCCTCGAGCGCAGATGCTGCCGATCGCTCTCGATTTCATAGCTATCAGCGCCCATGGGACGGGCGCTAGGGCCTGATTTTCTTCAAATTTCGAGTGATTGCCGCGAGTGATGCCCGCGCTCGATCAGGCCGTCTGCGCTGCCACCGCTTCGTTGGCTGCGTCCGCGGTGACGGCCAGGATGTCGGCGTGCGCCGCGGCCAGCGCGGCGGCCTTGGGGGCGTCGCCCATCGCCACGCCCTCGGCGCGCACGATGCGCACGTCGGTCACGCCCATGAAGCCGAACACCGCCTTCAGGTAGCTTTCCTGATGCTCCATCGCCTGGCCCATTTCGCTGGTGGAGTAGATGCCGCCGCGCGACGAGGCCACGATCAGCGTCTTGTCGCCGGCCAGGCCGACTGCGCCCTTGTCGGTGTACTTGAAGGTGCGGCCCGCCTGCGCGATGCGGTCGATCCAGGCCTTGAGTTGGCTCGGGATGGTGAAGTTGTAGAGCGGGGCGCCGACCACGATCACGTCGCTGGCCAGGAACTGGCTCACCAGGCGCTCGGAGACGGCGTTCTCGCGGCGCTGCGCTTCGGTCGGCTCGGCCTGCTGGCCGAACTTGATGCCGAGTGCGTCGGCGCTGAAGTGGTTGGGCGTATCGACCGCGAGATCGAGGTACTCGACCGTGGCGCCGGGGTTCGCGGCGCGCAGTTGCGCCACGATCTCGGCAGTGAGCTGGCGCGAGACGGAGTTGGCGCCGAGGACGCTGGAATCGACGTGCAGCAGTTTCATGGTAGGACCTTTCGGTGTTGGGTTGGCGTCGCCCCGTGCCGGATGGCATCGAGGCGGCATGGTGGTTAGTCTATGAGTGGATCAATGAATCGATAAGACGGCAAAATGGCGATTGCTTGTCCTGTCAATGGAACAATCTCACGATGCAAGACCTGAACGACATGCTGTTCTTCGCCGAGGTGGTCGAGCGCGGCGGTTTTTCCGCGGCCAGCAGGGCGCTGCTGGTGCCTAAGTCGCGGCTGTCGCGCCGGGTGGCGGTGCTGGAGGCTTCGCTGGGCGTGCAACTGCTCCAGCGCAGCACGCGGCGTCTGTCGCTCACGCCGGCTGGCGAGATCTATCTGCGCCACTGCATTGCGGTTCGCGACACCGCCGAGGCCGGCTTCGAGGCCGTGGCCGAGGTGCAGCACGAGGCGCGCGGCACGGTGCGCCTGAGCTGTCCGGTGACGCTGGCGCAGACGGCGGTCGGGCCGCTGCTGCCGCTGTTCATGAAGCGCCATCCGGGCGTCAGCGTCGAGATGCGGGTGCTCAACCGCCCGATGGATCCGGTGGAGGAGGGCCTGGACATGGCCCTGCGCGTGCGCGCCGAGATCGAGAACAGCGCCACGCTGGCCGCGCGCAACTTCGGCCCGTCGCGCCTGCTGCTGGTGGCCGCGCCCGAAGTGCTGGCGCGCCGCCAGCCGCTGGCCGGGCCGGAGGATCTGGCCGGGCTCGATGCCGTGGCCATGTCGGCGGCCGATGCGCGCAGCGGCACTTTGCTGATCGGGCCCGAAGGGCGCAGCTTCGTCTACGGCCCGACGCCGCGCTACCTCGCCGACGATCTGCTGACCCTGCGCTTCGCCGTGCTGCAAGGCATCGGCGCCGGCCTGCTGCCGGACTACATGTGCCAGCAGGACCTGCGCGAAGGCCGCATGGTCGAGGCGCTGCCGAACTGGCATCCGCCCTCGGGCATCGTGCATGCGATGTTCCCGCCGCGCCGCGCGCTGGTGCCGGCGGTGCGGCTGCTGCTGGACTTCCTGGGCGAGCGGCTGCCGCAGTGCGACGAGCAGCGGATTTTGCAATGAAATCGGCCGCAAGAGCCCGCCAGCCGTTCGCTTTCAGCTACGAAAAACGGAGCGCCATCGGCCATCGGCGTACTCATGCCGGTCTCGTCGACTCCACAGGGCGAACGACCTGTCGAGACGTCACGCGCCGGCGTCGACCGGTGGACCGTTCAGGGGCGGCGATGCCCGCCAGCCCCGCAGCATTTCGCGCTTGTGGCCGAAGCCGCGGCGCTTCTCCACGATGAAGCCCGCTGCCGCCAGCCGCCTGCGCACGGCGCCCGCGACCGACCAGGTCGCCAGCGTGCTCCCCGGCCGTGTGAGCCGGGCAAGCTGCGCGCAGACGTCGGGCGACCATGGCTCGGGATTGCGATCGGGCGCGAAGCCATCGAGATAGATCGCATCGGCAACCGCGTCGATCCGCGGCAGGCATTCGCGGGCATCGCCGAGTAGCAACGTGAGCGCGAGCGCACCGCCGTCGAATTGCAGCTGGTGGACCCCGCCAACCGGCGGCGGCCACTGCGCGCGCAGCGCCGCCGGCAGCGCGCCGAGCACGGGCCACCGCGCATGGATTGCGGCGAGATCGGCTTCGGCCGGCGGGTGCTTCTCGACCGCGATGTAATGCAGCCGGCCCCGCGCCTGGGTGTCGCTCCGCCACGCGCGCCAGGTGGTCAGGAAATTGAGTCCGAGCCCGAAGCCGATCTCGAGCACGACGAAGCGCTCGCGCCCCTGCCAGCGGCCGGGCAGATCGTTGCCGCCGAGGAACACGTGCGCTGCCTGCTCGGGGCCGCCGTCGGCCGAGTGGTACACGTCGCCGTGGGTCGCCGAGCGCGGGACGCCGTCGGCAGTGATCAGCAGCCGCGCGGGTTGCAGCGCGTTCATTGCGCGAGCGGCACCTTCCCGACATAACGATGGAATGAATCGATCTGCTTGAACGATGCCGCCATGAGATCGACGAACGCCCGGAGCTTGCGGCTCATGTAGCGGTGCTTCTGGTAGACGCAATAGACGGGGATCTTGTCCGAGTGCCAGTCCGGCAGCAGCGGACGCAACGCACCGGTGTCGAGCTCGGGCCGGACGAAGAAATCCGGCAGCAGCGCGATGCCGCAGCCGTCGATCGCGAAGGTCTTGACGATCCAGTAATCGTTGCTGCTGAGCACGACGCGCGGCCGGTAGTAGTCGATGCCCGCACCGGAGCGAAGCCGCCACGGATTGCCGCGCACGGCGTCGACCAGCATCACCCCTTTGTGGAATTCGAGTTCGCGCACCGTCGTCGGATCGCCGTTGCGGCGCAGGTACTCCGGACTCGCGAACAGGCGGTAGGTGATCCTGCCGAGCAGCTTGCCGACCAGATTCGGCTGGTCCGGCGGCTCCGTGCAGACGTGGCAATCGATGTTGTCCGCGACGGTGACGAGCTCCCCGCCGACCAGGTTCAGGTGACAGACCACGTTGGGATAGCGCTCGAGGTACAGCCCGACGACTTGCGAGACGAACGAGGTGCTCAAGTACGCCTGGGTCGAGATCGTGAGATCGCCGCGCAGACCTTCGGCCAGATTCTGCACATCGGCCTGCGCCGCCGTGAGGCCCGCATCGACCTGCGCGAGCAATCTCTCGCAATGCGCGTAATAGGTTCTGCCGGCTTCCGTCGGCACCATGCGCTGCGCCGAGCGCAGGAACAACTGCACGTCGAGTGCCTCTTCGAGTTTCGCAATCTGCCGGCTCAGCGTGGCGCGCGGCACGCCCGCCTTGCGTTCCGCCTGCGCCAGGCTGCCGCACCGCATGACGAGCACGAATGACTCGATACGTTTGACGTCGATCATCGCTGCGGTCTCGTGGGGATCTACCGTTCCAGAAATGAAACGCGGAGTTTCATCTTACCGCTTACGCGACGGATCACGCGCCTATACAGTACGCCGCTGCAAGTCGCATTGATCTGGATCAGACATTTCTCAACCCAAAGGAATTCCATGTCCACCCTGACCCGTCGTGACGTCCTCAAGCAGATTTCTCTGGCTGGCGCTGCGGCCGCCTCTGGTGGATTCGCTTTGCCCGTGCTGGCGGACAAGCCCTTGAAGGTCGGGCTCGTCTACCCGTCGCCGGTCGCCGCCGTCGGCTGGAGCAAGCAGCACGATCTGGCGCGCGAGGCGCTGGTTGCCGCATTCCCGCAAGGAAAGATCGTTACGAAGGTGATCCAGAGCACCTCGGGCACGAATGCCGAGTCCATCTTCCGCGGCCTTGCGCACGACGGCTACAGGCTGATCTTCGGCGACAGCTTCGACTACGGAACACCGATGCTGAAAGTCGCGAAGACAATGCCCGGCACGGTATTCGAGCACTGCTCCGGCATCAAGACGGCGAAGAACCTCGGCACCTTCGAAGCGCGCTATTTCGATGGCAGCTACGTGGCCGGCATCGCTGCGGCGAAGATGACCAAGAGCGCGATCCTCGGCTTCGTCAGCAGCTTTCCCGTGCCCGACGTGGTCGGCGCGGTCAACGGTTTTCTGCTCGGCGCGCGCAGCGTCAATCCGAAGATCGAGTGCAAGGTCGTGTGGCTCAATTCCTGGTACGACCCCGGCAAGGAAAAGGCTGCGGCGCTTTCCCTGATCGCGCAGGGGGCGGACGTCGTGCTCGGCATGACGGATACGACGACCACCGTGCAGACCTGCGAGGAGAAGGGCGTCTGGTCCGTCGGCTATGCGAGCGACATGGCGAGCTTCGCGCCGAAGAGCCAGCTGACCGCGTACGTGCTCGACTGGAGCAGCGACTACATCAACGCCGCGAAGGCCGTGATCGCCGGAACCTGGCGTTCAGAGGAGCGCTGGGAGGGCCTTGCGGCCGGTGTCGTGAAGATGGCGCCCTACAACAAGCTGATGCCCGCGGACGCGATTGCCTATGTGCAGCAGCAGGAGCAGG
>JAFECV010000280.1 GCA_018241985.1 Pseudomonadota bacterium
CGTCCATCGCATGCGCGCCGGCGAGCAGTTCGCGAAAGCGCTTGTCCCCGATCGCGATCGCGATCGGCAGCCCGATCGCCGACCACAGCGAATAGCGCCCTCCGACCCAGTCCCAGAAGCCGAACGTGGTCGTGATGCCGAACTCGTCCGCCGCCGCAACATGGGTGGTCAGCGCGACGAAATGGCGCGCGATGTCGCGGCCGCCCGCCGCCTCGAACCACGCGCGCGCCGAGCGCGCATTGGTCATGGTTTCAAAGGTCGTGAAGGTCTTGGACGCGATCAGGAACAGCGTGTGCCGCGGCTCGATCTGGCGCAGCACCGCCGCAAGCTCGTGGCCGTCGACGTTCGAGACGAAGTGGAAGCGCTTGCCCCGCACCGCGAACGCATCGAGCGCCTGCACCGCCATCTGCGGCCCGAGGTCCGAGCCGCCGATGCCGATGTTGACCACGTCGGTGATCGCAGAGTCAGCACGCACGCTTTCGGCATAAGCGAGCATCGCGTCCAGCGTCTCGTGCACCTGCGCGAGCGCGTCAACCAGGTCGATTGCTCCGTTTTTTGTAGCTACATGTGAAGGATCCACCTTGGCTTGCGCCGGAAAACGCAACAGATAATGAAGCGCGGCGCGCTGCTCGGTGGTATTGACCCGTACGCCGGCGAACATCGCGTCGCGCCGCTCGGCCACGCCGCGCTGCTCGGCCAGCTCGAACAGCAGCGCCTCGACGTCGCGGTCGATCAGGTTCTTCGACAGGTCGGCGAACAGATGCGGCGCCTCCTGGCTGAACGCCGCAAAGCGCTCCGGGTCGGCCGCGAACGCGGCCCGCAGGTCGATGCTGCCGCCGGCGGCCACCTGCTGCAGGGCCTGCCAGGCAGGCGTGCGGTCGGCGCGCGGGCGCTGCGGCAACGCCATGCTCAGGCTTCCCGGATCAACTGCTCGAGCCGCACCGCGTCCGCAGCGAAGGTGCGAATCCCTTCGGCGAGCTTGTCGCTGGCCATCGCGTCGTCGTTGAGCGCATAGCGGAAACCCGGCTCGTCGAAATGCACCTCGGGCAGGTCGTGCGCGCGGGCAGCCTCGGCGTCGAGTGCGCGAGCGAGCGGCGCGTCGTTCGCGGCAAGCTGCGCCATCAGTTCGGGGCTGATCGTGAGCAGGTCGCAGCCGGCGAGCGCGACGATCTGGCCGGTGTTGCGAAAGCTCGCGCCCATCACCTCGGTACGGACACCGAAATGTTTGAAGTGCTCGAAGATGCGGCGCACCGACTGCACGCCGGGATCATGCGCGCCGGCATGCTCGGATTCGACCCAGGCGGCGCCGGCCGCCTTCTTGTACCAGTCGTAGATACGGCCGACGAACGGCGAGACCAGCTGCACGCCGGCGTCGCCGCAGGCCACCGCCTGCACGAACGAGAACAGCAGCGTGAGGTTCGTGCGGATGCCGCGGCGCTCGAGCTCGGCCGCGGCGGCGATACCCTCCCAGGTCGCGGCGACCTTGATCAGCACCCGTTCGCTTGCCACGCCTTCGGCGCGGTACAGCGCGATCAGCCGCTCGGCGCGCGCGATGCTGGCGGCACGATCGAAGCTCAGGCGCGCATCGACCTCGGTCGAGACCCGTCCCGGAATGATCGCGAGGATCTCGCAGCCGAAGCGCACCAGCAAACGGTCCACCAGCTCGTCCATCGCGCGGCCGCGGTGCCGCGCGACCGTCTCGGTCAGCAGCGGCCGGTAGTCGGGCTTTTGCACGGCTTTCAGGATCAGCGACGGATTCGTCGTCGCGTCGTGCGGACGGTAGTCGGCCAGTTGGCGGAAGTCGCCGCTGTCGGCGACCACCGTGGTGTACTGCTTCAGGGCTTCGAGCTGGTTCATCGGCTCGATTGTCCCTGAAATAGAATTTCCGGACCGGTTCGAGACCCCTTCTTTCAGCGAGCGGAACTGCCTTTCATGTCCTTCGATCTCGTGCTCTTCGGCGGCACCGGCGACCTGACCTGGCGCAAGCTGATGCCGGGCCTGTTCCAGGCGTTCCGCCACGGCTCGCTGCCGGAGGGCGGGCGCATCATCGGCGTGGCGCGCGACGTGCTCAGCGATGCGCAGTACCGCGAACTGATCCACGCGCGCTTTGACGAGGTCGAAGGCGAAAAGCGCCCGCACCCTGATGAATTCGCGCGCTTTGCCGAGCTGCTGCAGTTCGTTCCCATGGACCTGTCGCAGCCGGCCGACTACGCGCGGCTGGCGGCGCGGCTGGCCGAGCGCGAAGCCGATGTCGTCGTCATGTACGTCGCGACCGCGCCGACGCTGTTCGCGATCACCTGCGAGCAGATCGCCGCCGCCGGCCTCGCCCGGGCCCACACCCGCATCGTGCTGGAGAAGCCGCTCGGGCACGACCTGGCGTCGAACCGGGCGATCAACCACACGGTGCGCCGCGCGTTCGCCGAGCGCCAGATCTTCCGCATCGACCATTACCTGGGCAAGCCGTCGGTGCAGAACCTGTTCGCGCTGCGCTTCGGCAACGCGCTGTTCGAGCCGCTGTGGCGGCGCGAGACGATCGCGAACATCCAGATCACGATCGCCGAGGACATCGGCGTGGAAAAGCGCGGCGCGTTCTACGACGGCACCGGCGCGCTGCGCGACATGGTGCAGAACCACGCGCTGCAGCTCTTGTGCGCGATCGGCATGGAGCCGCCGATCAACGCGCACGCCGACGCGATCCGCGACGAGAAGCTCAAGGTGCTGCGCTCGCTCAAACCCTGGACCGCGCACAGCGTGGCGCAGCAGGTGGTGCGCGGGCAGTACGCAGCCGGCCATCCTGGCGGCGGCACGCCGGTTGCGGCCTACCTCCATGAAGCCGGCGTCGCCAGGGACAGCCGCACCGAGACCTTCGTCGCGCTGCGCACCGAGATCGCGAACTGGCGCTGGGCCGGCGTGCCGTTCTACATCCGCACCGGCAAGAGGTTAGCCGCGCGCGACGCGCACATCGAGGTCAACTTCCGCCCCGCGCCGCACGCGATCTTCCGCGCGCCGCATGGCGCGGCGGCGAACCGGCTGGTGATCAACCTGCAGCCGCGCGACGGGCTGGAGCTGCACCTGCTCGCGCAGGGGCAGGACCAGCGGCACGACCGGCAGCACGCCTCGCAGCTGCTGACCCCGGTGCACCTCGACCTGGACTTCGACAAGCGCTTCGGCACCGAGCGGGTCGGCGCCTACGAGCGGCTGCTGCTCGACGTGATCGACGGGCGCCTGAACCTGTTCGTGCGCAGCGACGAGCAGGAGGAGGCCTGGCGCTGGGTCGAGCCGGTGCTGGACGCCTGGCGCGCCGACCCCGAGCCGCCGCGGTCTTACGCGCCCGGCACCTGGGGCCCGAGCGCCGCGAGCGCGATGATCGCGCGCGACGGCTATTGCTGGAGCGAGGAGTGCTAGTGCCGGTGGACGCAGACATGCCGCAGAAGCCGGACGGTCAGCGCACGCCCTTCTCCGCCGGGTTGATTGAAGCCGTGCAGCCGTCCGCTGGAAGCGCACGGACGATGGCGTCGACGTCCAGCGAGCGGATGGCGTCGACCACCATTTCCCATCGGCCTTCTTCGCAGAGGCCGCTCATCCCGGCACGCTCGTAGCCGTCCAGCGCCGCGCGCAGGCAGGCGGCCCGCACCGCTTCCGCGGCGGCATGCAGCACAGCGCTGGATTCTTGCGTTGCCACGCGGCTACTTGCCCTGGACCTGCACCCGGATCTTTTCCACGACTTCCGGGTTCGCCAGCGTCGTCACGTCGCCGATGTCGCGTTTGTTCGAGATCGAGGCCAGTACCCGCCGCATGATCTTGCCGGAGCGGGTCTTGGGCATGTCCGGTACCACGTGGACCGCGGACGGCCGCGCGATCTTGCCAATGATGTCCTCG
>JAFECV010000281.1 GCA_018241985.1 Pseudomonadota bacterium
TTCTCGTTGACGTGGCCCGCGGCGTTCTGCACGTTGTCGAGATGGACCAGCATCGCCGGATGGTGCGCGACCGCGCCGAGCAGGTCGCGGAATTTGCCCAAAGCATGCGGGCGGATCGCCGCGTCCTCGTAGTCGCCTATCGTCGCGCGGATGTTGCCCTTGTACAGGAACACGTTGAAATGGTTCATCCAGAACCAGGTCATCTCCTCCTGCACTTGGTTCGGCGAATAGAGCGCGCGCAGGATCTCGCGCGTCTGCGCCTCGCGGCCGAGCCGGGTCATGTCCTGCTGCCATGCCTTCAGCGCCGCCTTCTTCGCGTCGTCGTCGGTCAGCGCGACCGCCTGGCGGCGCTGCTCGGCCATCTCGCGCGCGAGCTCGATCATCGGGCGCTGGCTGATCGTCATCGCGTCGATCTGCGCCAGCACCGCCGGCGGCAGCGCTGCCTGCGTCGGATGCAACTGCTGCTCGACATAGCGCTGGTAGCCGAGCGAACGCAACTGCGCGATCGCGCGGCTGTCCGCGCCCCAGGTCAGGCGATTCGCCTCGCGCAGCAGCCGAACCTCGTCGCCGCGGCCGGCCAGCGGCCCGTCCGGCACTGCGCTCGCGCCGTCCGGAGGCGCGGCCGACGCCGACGCGGTGCAGCCGCCGAGCAGCGCGCCGCCGGAGAGCAGCGCCGCCAGCGCCAGCACGATGGTCGAACGCACGCCCGCCATGGTCGGCTTACTTGCCGATGTCGCGGCTGTTTTCGTTGAGCTGCTGGTTCAGAGCGTGCTGGTCGGCGCGAGTCAGGTGGCTGCCGTTCTGGCTCGCCATGTCGCGCTCCTCCTGGCGGATCTTGTGGTCGTCTGCACGCAGCGCGTGGGCCTGCTTGTGCGTCATCTCGCCTTCCTTGACTTCCCGCGTGATGCGCCGGTTCTGGTGCGCGATGCGCTGGTTGTCGTGGACGCGCACCGGATGGTGCTTCTGCCAGGCGGTCTCGGCCATGGCCTGGGTCGAAAAGGCGCCGGCGGCGGTGACGGCCGCAAGCAGCGCGAGCGTGGTGCGGATGGAAGCCCTCATGGTGTCTCTCCTGGTCGTGGACGACAGGCCACCTCGGTCTGTCTGGCGAATCTAACGCCGGCTCACGACCGCTGTTGACGGTCCGGGGAACTTTTACCGCAAGTTTGCGCTGGCGTTACGCTGGCAATCGGCGCGACACCGAAAGCGAAAGACCAGCGAAAGAGAACGGCCGCCGAGCCTGCGCGCGCCCGACGCAGGTCCGATTCAAAGCGTGCGCTGAATCAGCATCTTCTGGACGTCCGAGGTGCCCTCGTAGATCTGGCACACGCGCACGTCGCGGTAGATGCGCTCGAGCGGAAAATCGCTGACGTAGCCGTAGCCGCCCAGCGTCTGGATCGCCGCGCTGCACACCTGCTCGGCCATCTCGCTGGCGAACAACTTGGCCATCGCCGCCTCGCGCAGGCACGGGCGACCGGCGTCGCGCAGGCTCGCGGCGTGCCAGATGAGCTGCCGTGCTGCTTCTATTTTCATAGCGCACTCCGCAAGCCGGAAGCCCACTGCCTGGTGATTGATGATGGAAGTTCCGAAGCTCGCGCGCTCTTTCGCGTAGGCCACCGCGACGTCGAGCGCGCTGCGCGCCATGCCGACGCTCTGCGCGGCGATGCCGATGCGCCCGCCCTCCAGGCCGCCGAGCGCGATCCGGTAGCCCTCGCCCTCTGCGCCGATCAGGTTCTCCGCCGGAACGCGGCAGTTCTCGAAGTTGATCTGCGCGGTGTCGCTGCTGTGCTGTCCGAGCTTTTCTTCGAGCCGCGCGACGACATAGCCGGGCGCGTCGGTCGGCACCAGGAACGCGCTCATGCCCTTCTTGCCGGCGCCCCTGTCGGTGACCGCGATCACGATCGCGACCTGGCCGTTCTTGCCGCTGGTGATGAACTGCTTGACGCCGTTGATGCGGTAGGAATTGCCATCGCGCACCGCGGTCGTGCGCAGCCCGGAGGCGTCCGAGCCCACCTGCGGTTCGGTCAGGCAGAACGCGCCGAGCAGATCCCCCTGCGCCAGCGGTGCGAGCCACTTCTTCTTCTGCGCCTCGCTGCCGTAGCGCAGCAGGATCGCGTTGACCGGGCAGTTCGTGACCGAGATCGCGGTGCTGGTGCCGCCGTCGCCGGCCGCGATCTCTTCCAGCACCAGCGCGAGCGTCAGGTAGTCGAGCCCGGCGCCGCCATACTCCTCGGGCACGCAGATGCCGTAGGCGCCGAGCGCCGCCAGGCCCCGGTGCTGCTCCTTCGGGAAATGGTGCGCGCGGTCCCACGCGGAGGCGTTCGGCCACAATTGCTCCTGCGCGAACGCACGCACCGCGTCGCGAATCATTTCCTGGTCCTGGGTCAGCAGCATGATGCGTCCACCGAGTAGCGGTTCGAGCTTCGATTATGCGGCGCGGTCTGCGTGCCGCAAGGCACCGCGGGGCCGCACTTGATGCGCGGCCGACGGCATCGCGCCGCCGGCTGCTGCGCGCTCGCGCTGCTGTGCGGCGCGGCGCTGGCCGACACGCCGCAAGGTGGCGACGACGCCGCCGCGTGGAACCTGCACGTGCAGGCCAACAACGTCACGCAATGGCATCCGTCGTTTCGCGCGCCGTACAGCGGCACGAACAGCCTGCAGCCCGACAGCAGAAGCGCGGAGACCACCGACGCCACGCTGTACCTTGGGCTGCGCCCCTGGCGCGGCGGCGAGTTCTACCTGAACCCGGAGCTTGAACAGGGCTTCGGCCTCAGCAATACGGTGGGCGTTGCCGGCTTTCCGAACGCCGAGGTGAACAAGGTCGGCAGCGACCGGCCCTATGTCCGGCTGCAGCGCGCGTTCCTGCGCCAAGTGATCGATCTCGGCGGCAGCGTGGAGACAGTCGACGACGACGCGAACCAGCTGGCCGACACGCGCAGCAGCGACAACCTGACGATCACCGTCGGCAAGTTCTCGGTGGTCGACCTCTTCGACACGAACCGCTATGCGCACGACCCGCAGACCGACTTCCTGAACTGGTCCATCGTCGACGCCGGCGCGTTCGACTACGCGGCCGACGCCTGGGGTTACACGGTCGGCGCGGCGCTGGAATGGACCCGCGCGTGGTGGACCGTGCGCGCCGGCCTGTTCGACCTGTCGGACGTGCCGAACAGCACGCACGTCGACATGAGTTTTCGCCAGACCCAATGGATCGCCGAGTTCGAGGCGCGCCACCACGCGTTCGGCCGTCCGGGCAAGGTGAAGCTGCTCGGGTTCGTCAGCCGCGGCGACATGGGGGCCTATGCCGACGCCGTGGCGCTCGCGCAGCAGACCGGCGCGCTGCCTGACATGGCGCCGGTGCGCCGCCGCGCGACACGCGCCGGGGCCGTGCTCAACGTCGAGCAGGAACTGAGTGACAACCTGGGTTTCTTCGCGCGCGCGAGCGCCAACGACGGCCGCTACGAGGCCTACGACTTCACCGACATCAACCGCTCGATCTCGGCCGGCCTGTCGCTGCAGGGCAAGGCCTGGGGCCGGCCCGACGATACGTTCGGCGCGGCGTTCGTACAGAACGGAATCTCCAGCGCGGCCCGCGCCTATTTCGCCGCTGGCGGCCTCGGCCTCCAGATCGGCGACGGGCGCCTCAACTACGGCCCCGAGCGGATCACCGAACTGTATTACCGCTGGCAGGCCCAGCGCCATTTGGCGGTCACGTTCGACCTGCAGTACGTCGTGAACCCGGCATACAACCGCGACCGCGGCCCGGTAAGCATCGCCGGGCTGCGGCTACACGCAGAGTTCTGAAACGGTTTTGCCTTCAAACGCATAACGGCGTTGGGGCGCCTTGCCGTGCGTATTAGCACTGTCTGCGGCGTCCCGCCT
>JAFECV010000282.1 GCA_018241985.1 Pseudomonadota bacterium
CTTTCGAATGGCCGTGAGCATGCCGAGGGCGAGCACGTCGACCTTCAGCAGACCGAGAGCGTCCAGATCATCCTTGTCCCACTCGATGACGGTGCGGTCGACCATCGAAGCGTTCTCGATCGGCACCATTCGCGCGAGGGGGCCGTGCGTGAGGACGAAGCCGCCGGTGTGCTGGGATAGGTGGCGCGGGAAGCCAATCAGCTGACCTGTGATCAGCATCAGTTGCTGCACGGCGAGATTGTTCTCAGCGAAGCCTGCGGCCTCCAGCGCCTCAGTGCGCGGCTGCCTGCCGTCCCAATACTGGTGCGACGACGCGAGTGCGTCGACGGTGGCCAAGTCGAACCCGAGAGCCTTGCCGACGTCCCTGATCACCGATCGGGGCCGGTACGTGATGACGGCAGCGGTCAATGCGGCACGGTCGCGGCCGTACTTGGAATAGAGCCACTGGATTACTTCCTCACGCCGTTCGTGCTCAAAGTCAATGTCGATGTCCGGCACCTCGCCGAGGGCGGCACGCTCCCGGCTTATGAATCTTTCGAAAAGCACGCTCATGCGAGCTGGATCCACTTCCGTCACGCCCAGGCAGAAGCAGACGACGGAGTTGGCGGCCGAGCCGCGCCCCTGACACAGAATGCCGCGTGATCGCGCAAACGCGACGATGTCGTAGACGGTCAGAAAGTAGGGCGCGAACTTCAGCTCCTCGATGAGGGTCAGCTCGTGCTCGATGAGGTGCTGCACGTGGGCAGGGATGCCTTCGGGCCACCTGCGCCCAGCCCCTTCGTAAGTCAGGCGCCGCAGGTACCCGTTGTGCGTCTCGCCGGCAGGGACCACCTCGTCTGGGTACTGGTAGCGAAGTTCATCGAGCGAGAAGTCACACAGATCAGCGATCCGTTCCGCCTCCGCGAGGAGCTCGGGGGCATAGAGCTGCGCCAGGCGAAGACGCGTTCTGAGGTGGCGCTCCGCATTCGGTTGAAGCGCATAGCCGCAGTCAGTGAGCGGCACGCCTATGCGCGTCGATGTGAGAACGTCCTGCAGTGGCTTGCGCGAACGAACGTGCATGTGCACGTCTCCTGCAGCGACGAGAGGCACACCGGTTTCGAGGTTCGCTATTCGCAGGCGGTGTAACCACATCTCGTCGTCTAGGAGACGGAGTCGGGCGACAGCCAGCCACGACCTCCCCGGGAAGTTCGAGGCGAGCCACTGCGCGACCGCGGTGACCTGCTGCTGGGAGCTACCACGGCGCGGCGCGGCCAGCACCAAGCAGTCGGCGATCCGCGTCGCGTCGATGCCATCGCGGTGTAGCTGGTACGTCCCTTTCTCACTGCTACGCCGCAGGCCGGTAATGAACTCGCAGAGATTTCCGTAGCCGTTCAAGTTGCGCGCGAGGAGGACGAAGGTGAACCCAACATCAGCTTCCACATCGAACTGCGCGCCGGCGATCAGCTTCAGCCCGGCTTCCTTCGCCGCCACGTGCGCGCGCACCATCCCCGCCATGGAGCACTCGTCGGTGATCGCAAGAGCGGAGTAGCCCAGCGCATGGGCACGCTCAACCAGTTCCTCTGCATGGCTTGCGCCCCTCAGAAAAGAGAAGTTCGAGAGGCACCAAAGCTCCGCGTAGCGTGGGATGGCCATGGCTGCGGCGTCTCAGGCGAAGATGCCCTGCAGGAACCACGCGGCTTGTTCGCTCTCCAGGCGGGTCTGGTAGATCCACAGGACGCCAGCGTGTTCGCTGAGTGCGACGTAATAGTCGCGCACTGCGGTCTGCTCCTCTGCGTGGCCGGCGCCATTCGGCAATCGATGCCACCAGCCGCCCTCGACCCGGTGCGGGCCGGAGAGCAACGTGAGCGGCCCTTGATAGAGGGGCCTGTTGCCCTTGGCTGCGAGTCTGAGCGGGGCGGGTAGGGCGAAGGTCGGCTGCGGGATATTGGGCGGCGGAGCCGGGCGGCGCGCGGGGCGGGTGTCGGCAGGTTGCCAGTTCACCATCCACTCCATGCGGTGATCCTCGGCGAGATGCGGCCGCAGCACATTGTCCGGTCCCAATCGCGCCGCGATGCGCTCCAGCACCAGGTTCAGCGATTCCGACGACTGACCGGGGTCGGGGAGTAGGGCGGCACTCTTCTCCTCCATCGGCAGAACGTCATCCGCACACAGCTGCAGCTCGCCCACGGGAGCTAGCAAAGTGACGTGCGCAAGGTGCTCCGCAAGCAAGCGGCTGAGGTGCTCCAGATCGCGCGTGGTTTCTGCGGTTCGAATCGTGAGCGCGCCACCATCACCCGCTGTCTTGGACCTCATCGCGTCATGGCACCAAGAGAGCGTGTACGCGCGCACGCCGCACCTGCGCGCTGCGAGCCAGCCGCATAGTTGCAGAAGAAGGCGCCTGGCACCGAACAGCATGGCCGCGGCGAGGTCGACGCGCGACATCAGCTCCAACCGCGCGTGGAATGTCTCGGGCAGTAGAACCCACGGGTGTTCGTCCGGTCGCTGGCCGTACGCCTGGTCCAGAGCAGCGAGCATCGGTGCGCCGAAGCGCCGCGAAACTCCTCCTCGGGGTAGCTTGCGGACATCGGCCAGGGTGCGACACCCCAGGCGCGCTAGCATGCCTTCGTGCGCGGCAGTCGCAGCCAGAGCAGAGAGGGGTAACGCGTCGACCACGGCTGCGAGCGGCCGCGACAGCCCATTTACGGTGCCGATCCGAGAGAGACCGAGCGCGGCAAAGCTCGTTGGCGCCCAGCTGGGGGCGTTCATCCCGAGGTCGGGCACCTCTTCGGCAACTCGCTGGATCAGCCGCCGGCGACCGCCGAAGAGCCGCGTGCTCGCTGAGACCTCGAGGACCACGGCGGACGCTTCGATGACGGCAACGCGCGGCGTGAACTGGAGAGCCCACGTCGCGGCACCATGCAAGGCGTCATTCGTGGACTGCGAGCTGATCGACGACTCGGCTTGCGGGAGCAGTGCTGCCCACAGCATCGACGGTCTCCGGCTTTTTCAGCAGCAGGGAAGGGCGCTGCAGCCGCGGGGTGAGGATCTCTTCCAGGCCGGCTGGCACAGAACGCAGGCGGACCGCGCCGACGTGGGCAGGGCCGCGGCGCTTGAAGACATTCACGCGCAGTTCCCAGTCGACTCCCATCGTGACGTGCAGGCGAAGTGGGGCGGCAGAGGAATCGTGGCGGGCCGCCTCGGGCCGGCAGAGGAAGACGGGTGCCTCGCAAGACAGGGCGCAGACCTGCAGGCGCCGGATCTGCTCCGCGCGCGCCTGCGGCAACCAGGCGACGATCGCGCCCGCGCTGTTCCCTTTGATCAACTGCTCGGTGGTCCAGAGGCGCTGCGCAGGAGCGTCCGCACGGACCCACACCAGCGCATTCTCTTTCAGGCCGGCGCGCAGCAGGCCGGGAAGGTGAGGCGGCTTCGGCGGCCCTACCACCACGACTTGCTTTCCAGCCTCTGTCGTCTCGCGCAGGGCCCCAGAGAGAAAGCGCCATTCCAGCACGGAGGGCTGCGGGAAAAGGATTTCGGTGATGGACCGGGCGGGGAACCCACCGCCAGGTAGTTCGACATCGAGCTCTGGCCAGCAGCTGCTGCAGGCCCGGACCGTGACTGCGCCCAAGTCACTGCCGCGCCAAACCGCGGGCGGCAACTCTTCCAGTATCAAACGCGCTTTGGTCGTTTCCACTGGACGAATATACAGTACACAGCGCTTGAAGAGGAGTCTCGCCGGCTGCCAGCGCAAGCAGGACGTATCAGCGTGAACAACAAGCACGGCAGGGAGGGGTGGGACGCCCGGCATTGAGCTCTTGGACGCCGACAGTTTTCCACTAAAAAAGCATATTTCAGCATTTGTTGAAAGGACTCGCAAAAGCGAAATCTGCTTGACAA
>JAFECV010000283.1 GCA_018241985.1 Pseudomonadota bacterium
GGTGCGCTTCATCTATCGCCGCTGCGACCTGATCCTGGCGCAGTCGCGCGCGTTCTTCCCGAACATCGCGCACTGGGCGGGCGATGCGTCGCGCATTCGCTATTTTCCGAACTGGGTCGAGGCGGTGTTCGAGACCGGCGCGCACGGCGGGGAGCCTGCGGCGGAGCTGCTGCCGTATCGCGACACCTTCAACGTCATGTTCGCGGGCAACATCGGGGCGGCGCAGGACTTCCCGGCGATCCTGGACGCGGCCGAGCGGCTGCGCGACCAGGCCGCCCTGCGTTGGCTGGTCGTCGGCGACGGTCGCGCGGCGGACGACGTGCGCGCCGAGATTGCGCGGCGCGGGCTGGAGGGCTGCGTGGTGCTGCTCGGGCGGCACCCGGTCGAACGCATGCCGTCGTTCTTCCGCGGCGCCAGCGCGCTGCTGGTGAGCCTGCGGGCCGAGCCGATCTTCGGGATGACGATCCCGGGCAAGGTGCAGAGCTACCTCGCGGCCGGCCTGCCGCTGCTGGGCATGCTCGACGGCGAAGGGGCGCGCGTGATCGAAGAGGCCGGCGCCGGCTTGGTCTGCCCGGCCGGCCGCGGCGATGAACTTGCCGATCGTGTGCTGCACCTAATGAGCCTAACGGCGGAAGAGCGTGCGCGCATGGGCGAGCGAGGGCGGGCCTACTGCCTGCGCGAATTCGACCGCGCTACGCTGACCGCGTCGCTGGAAGCGTGGATCGAGACGCTGACCGGCTCCGGCAAGCCGGCGCGATGATGGTCTGGATCGGCGCGAGGCCCGCAGTGGAACCCCGATGAGTGCAACCGTTTTTTCCGATTCGATGATCGAGGCGCTGGTTGCCGCGGCGGCGGCGCACCCTAGGAGGCGCCTGCACCGGAACGTTCACCGAAGTTACGACGATCCCTGCCAGCGGCTGTTCAACGCGATCGGCGTCGACAGCTACATCCGGCCGCACCGCCATTCGCTGGACCCGCGCGACGAATGCCTGGTCGCGGTGCGCGGTGCGATGGCGCTGCTGGTGTTCGACGACTGCGGCGCGATCCGCCAGGCGGCGCGCTTCGGCGTGCCGGCCGCGAATATGACGGAGCGGCTGAACGCGGGGGTCGAGGTTCCCGCAGGCGTCTGGCATACCGTGGTGGCGCTGGCGCCGGGCTCGGTGCTGTTCGAGGTCAAGGCTGGCCCGTTCGATCCGGCGCAGGCCAAGGAATTCGCGCCGTGGGCGCCGGAGGAGGGCAGTGCCGCCGCCCAGGGCTATCTTGCGCAGTTGAAGAGGGCCGTGGGCTCGTCTTGGTAGCGCACCGCGACGATGTTTGCCTTCACAGCCAACCGAATTTCGCCAAGCGTCGGTAGAACGCCATGTAGATCAGGATGAACAGGACGAGTGCGGCCACGCTGTGGACCGGATGGTGCAGGGTTATCAGCGCCGCACCGGCGGGGATGGCTGCCATCACCCAACCAAAAGGCGCCGTCAGCGCGTTGTGCCAGGTCCGGGGGCATCGTGCGAAGAGCCGGCGCACCAGGCGGCCGTGGATCAGGTGGTGCAGGTGGACACGGTCCGGCTCGCCCGGCGTCTGGCCCTCGCGTCTGGCGCGGCGCACGTAGCTCGCGACCACTTCCAGCACCGGATAGGCGCAGGTCAGCAGGCTGGTCCACGGCGACACGGAAGGGTTCCGCTGCGGCAGCAGCACGGCGATCCAGCCCAACGCGAAACCGACGAAATACGCGCCGCCGTCGCCGAGGAAGATTTTGCCCAGCGGCCAGTTCACGATCCAGAAGCCGGCGACCGCTCCGGCGATCAACAGGGAACTGAATGCCAGCGGAATGTCGCCGACCTCGCGCGCGATGATGCCGAGCGCCGCCAGCATGATCAGCACGGACCCGGACGCGAGGCCGTTGAAGCCATCGATGATGTTGATCGCATTGGCGATGCCGCCGACGGCAAATGCGGTGAACAGCACCGACACCACCGTGAAGCCCAGCAGCCGGTCCACGCCCGGGATGCCCAGGTGCGTGAGCGATATGCCGGTGATGCCCCAGCCCAGCACGCCGGACCCGATCGTGGCCAGCAGCCGCGCACGCACGCTGACCTGCTTGGTCAGGTCTTCCAGCAGGCCGAACACGAAGGCCGGGATGCCGGCCAGGATGATGCCCGACAGGATCGCGCGCTTCTCGCTGGCGAGCGGGTCGTGCGAAGACACGGCAAACCCCATCAGGACGCCGACCGCGATCGCGACGCCGCCGATGCGCGGCGTGGGCGCGGTGTGGATCTTCTGCACGCCCTCGGAGCTGTCCATCGACAAGGCGCCGTGCCACTGCTTGGTCACGACCAGCAGCACGCACAGGCCGAACGACACGATGCCGGCAACGGCGGCATCGAATCGGAAGATCTCCGCGAACGTAAAATTGAAGCCGGTCATCCGTCCTCCCCAGGTCAGCGATTCTACGGGGCGGTTGATGCAATACTTCGGCCTCGGGTCCGGGCCAGCGCGGCCGGGCGCCGGTGCAGGGACGGCAGGATCCGCCCGCTGCCGGCAACACAATCCGTCAGGAATCCATGAAAAGAAAATTGGTCATCGTGCTGGTCGCGGCCTTGATCGGAGCCGGTGTGGGGGCCGCCCTGGGCTACGGCCCGCTGCTCAAATACCGGTCCGACGGCACGCTCGGTGTCGAGATGAGCCTGCCCGAGTACAAGCGGATCACCGAGGTTGCCGATGCGCCGGCCACCTTGCACTGGCTCGCGGCCGTGGTGCCGCTGCCGGCGGGGCTGTCGGCCGGTGAGCGGGCGCGGCTCGATGCGCAGGTGGGCCAGGGCCTGTGGCACACGCCGATCCCGAAGGTCAGCAAGGCCGAAGCGGCGAGCGTGCCGGACGCGCTGCTGCAGCCGGACGACGACAAGCGCTTTGCGTACCTCGGCGTGAGCCTGGCGTACGTGGACCACGACCCGGTCCGGGCCGCGCAGGTCGCGACCTGGCTCGGCACGTATTTCAAGGAAGTGGCGGTGCACGAGGCCTTGCGCAGCCAGGTCGAGCGCTGGGCCGCCGCGAACCGCCAGTTTGCCGATCGGCTGCAGCAGCGCCGGTTGCAGTACGCGTTCGATATGGAACAGGCCCAGGTCCGCGCCAAGGCCTGGAAGACGATCGTCGCCGGCGATGCCGGCGCGGAGCGGCGTGGCAGCCGGCAATTGGCCGACGTGCCGGTGGGCGCCGATAGAACCCTTACGCCGATGGCGCAACTGGTCGGTGCCGAGGCGGCGGTGATCGATCTTCAGGGGAAGATGAATCTGCTGGACCGCCAGGCCGGGCAGCAGGACTTCGCCAGGCCGCTGATCGCCGAGGCACAGGAGGCGCTGGACAAGGCGAAGGACGGCGCCGGCAGCTTGACCCAGGTGTCCGAACTCGTCGCGCGTTATGCGAAGGCGGCGAGCACCGATGCCGAACGGGAAGTCCTGGCGTCGATGGCTGGCGACGTGTCGCAGATCGGTGCGCGCTTCCTGTCGCAGGCCCGGTTCGTGGCCCTGCCTTCGGTGCCGACCAGTCCGCAGCGGCCGAGTCCGCGCATGGTGATCGTGCTCTGCGCGCTGCTGGCGGCCTTCCTCGGCGCGGCGTTCGTGTGGCGCGAGCTTCTGGTCAAGCTGCTCTGGGAAGGCGATGACGAGGCCCGCACCGTGAAATCGGAGAAGACGACATGACCGACACCCCGCTGATCGCCCCGCGCGACAAGGCCGAAATCCTGGCCCAGGCGCTGCCGTACATCCGCAGGTTCCACGGCAAGACGCTGGTGATCAAGTACGGCGGCAACGCGATGACCGACCCCGAGCTGCAAGCCGACTTCGCCGAAGACGTGGTGCTGCTGAAACTGGTCGGCATG
>JAFECV010000284.1 GCA_018241985.1 Pseudomonadota bacterium
GTGCGGCCGCGACGCACGAGCAGCGCGATCAGCAGCGTCAGCAGCGAGAACCCCCACAGCGGCCACAGCCCGAAGCGCGCCATCCACCACGCATAGGGCGTGAGACCGCTGCGCCCCTCGACGGTGCCGACCAGCACGCGCGCGTGTAGCGCGGCAGCTCGCGCACCACGCGGCCGCGCCAGTCGACGATCGCGGTCGCGCCGGTGTTGGTCGCGCGGATCACCGGCCGCTCGAATTCGAGCGCGCGCATGCGCGAGATCTGCAGGTGCTGGTCGATCGCGACCGTGTCGCCGAACCAGCCGATGTTGCTCAGGTTGACGAACACCGTCGGTGCGGTGGCCGCGTCGGCAAAACGCGCGGCCAGCTCCTCGCCGAACAGGTCCTCGTAGCAGATGTTCGGCGCGAGCCGCTGCCCGGCCCAGTCGAACGAGGGCTGGTCGAGCGCGCCGCGGTCGAAGTCGCCGAGCGGGATGTCCATCATCCGCGTGAACCAGCGGAACAGCGGCGGGATGAACTCGCCGAACGGCACCAGGTGATGCTTGTCGTATTCGTAGCGCGCGCGCCCCGGCGCGAGGCCGAGCGCCGAGTTGGTGTAGCCCTGCGTCATGTTGCCGAGCGGAATGCCGATCAGCGCCGCCTGCGCGCCGCCCGCGGCATTGAAACGGCGCTCGAGCGCGTCCCAGTAGGCGGGCGGCAGCTGCTGCGGCAGCAGCGGGATCGCGGTCTCGGGCGCGACCACCAGCGGCGTGCGCGCCGCGGCCAGTTCGTCGCCGTACCAGCCGAGCGCGGTCGCGATGCCGGTGCCGGGCTGGAACTTTTCCTCCTGCGGGATGTTGCCCTGCAACAGCGTGACGCCGAGGCTGCCGCTGCTGCGGCTCCAGGTCGGCCGCGCCAATCCGATGAGCATTGCGATCAGCAGCGCGGCCGCAACGATCTGCGCCGCCAGGCCGATCCACGACCCCGGCCGCGCCGCGCGCGCCGCAACGCGCGGCGCGCGCAGCCACGCCACCACCAGCGACACGACCAGCGCCGGCAGAAAGGCCGCGATCCAGCCGACACCGTACACGCCGACGCTGCTCGCGAACAGCCCGAGGCCGTCGACCTGCGCGTAGCCGATCGCGCCCCAGGGAAAGCCGGTGAACCAGCGCGCGCGCGCGAGTTCGGCGAGCAGCCAGGCCGACGCGAACACCGCGGCCGACCCGAGCGCGCCGACCGGCGCGAGCATGGCGAACGCGCCGCACGCGATCGCGTAGTAAAGCGCCAGCAGGCCGGCGAGCGCCGCGACCGCGAGCGCCGACATCCACGCCGGCAGCCCGCCGTAGCGGTGCATCGAGATGAACAGCCACCAGAACGTGCCGGCCAGCCAGGCGAACGCGAACAGCCAGCCGCGCCAGGCCGCGCGCCGCCAGTCGCGGGCGGGGAGTGTTTGCAGTTGCCAGACCAGCACCGCCATCGCGACGAGCTGCAGCGAGCCGATCGTCGTGCCGTGCGCAGGGCCGAAGCGGAACGGCCACGCGAGGCTCGCGGCCAGTGCCGCGCCCGCGATCAGCACCAGCAGCGAAGCGGCGAGCGACGCCTGCGTGCTGCGACGGTCCGCGCCGCGATCGGGCGCGGCCTGGGCCGGGCGCTCTGCGCTGCCGGAATGCACGTCAGGCAAGACTCAGCCCGCGGCGTCTTCCGCCGGCGCCGGCGCGACCTTGAACCAGCGTACCGCGCCGCCGCGCGTGTGCAGCACGACGAAGTCCAGCCCCGCGACCCGGTGCGCCTCGCCGCGCCGCGGCACGTGGCCCATCTCGTGCGCGATCAGGCCGCCGATGGTGTCGAAGTGGTTGTCGCCCTGCGCTTCGGTGTCGTCGAACGCAGCGAGCGGCACGCCGAAGGTCTCGGCCAGGCGCTCGACCGGCGTGTCGCCGCTGACGCGGTAGGTGCGGTCCGCCAGCGCGAAGATGTCGCCCTGGTCCTCGGGGATGTCGAACTCGTCCTCGATCTCGCCGACGATCTGCTCGAGCACGTCCTCGATCGTGATCAGGCCGGCGACGCGGCCGAACTCGTCGATCACGATCGCGAGGTGGTTGCGGTTGCCGCGGAACTCGCGCAGCAGGTCGTTCAGCCCCTTGGTCTCCGGCACGAACGCCGCCGGCCGCAGCAGCGCACGGATGTTCAGCTCGGGCGCGCGCTGCAGTTTCAGCAGATCCTTCGCCATCAGGATGCCGATGATGTTCTCGCGCTCGTTCTGGAACACCGGAAAGCGCGAGTGCGCGGTGTGGATCACCACGTGCAGCAGCTCGTCGAACGGCGCGTCGATGTCGAGCAGGTCCATGCGCGTGGCCGCGACCATCACGTCGCGCGCGGTGAGGTCGGCCATGCGGATCACGCCCTCGAGCATCACGCGCGAATCGGGGCCGATGACCTCCTTGTCCTCGGCCTCGGCCAGCGTCTCGATCAGCTCGGCCCGGGAATCGGGCCCGGGGTGGATCAGTTCGGCAAGCTTCTGCAGGAAGGTGCGCTTGTCGTCGCGCTCGGAATGTCGCGCAGGGTGCGGGTCGGACACAGCAGCGGTGCGGGTGGTGGGGGTGGACCCCGCTAGGATAGCGGATCGCCGCGCCGGCGCCCCTGCAGCGCCACCAGGAAGTCGCGGAACTGCTTGGCCTGCGCCTTGAGCCGGTAGTCCACCTCGGCGAGCTGCGACTCGACGATCTCGGACACACGGCTGTCCAGCGTCGCCGGCGGCAGTTGCAGGTAAGCCTCGGTCTCGGAGCCGTCGCGCTGCAACTTGGCGCCCGCCTTCTGCGCGATCGAGATCATCACGGTGTTCTCGCTCAATGCGTGGATGAACAGCAGCTCGACCCCCTCGTTGCGCGCGTGCATCACCGCGCGATCGAACAGCCGCGCGCCGAAGCCGCGCCCGCGCGCGGATTTGAGCACCGAGACGCCGAACTCGGCGCAGAGCCGGTATTCGGCCGCCGTCGCGAACGCGAGGTGCGCCATCGCGATCAGATCGAGCTTGCGGTTGTAGATGCCGAAGATCTGGTCGCGCTCGAAATTGAGCCCGTCCACGTAGTGCCGGATCTGCTCGTCGGTCGCCATGTAGCCGAAGCGCAGGTAGCGGTCGTGCTCGTCCAGCGCCAGCAGGTGGCGCGCGATGCGCTCGCGGTGGCCGGGGCCGAGCGAGCGGATCGGCACGATCAACGGATCGCTGCGCTTTTGCGCTCGTCCGTCGTCGGGGGGGGTTGGCTCCGTGCTCCCGGCGGGCGGGAGAGGATCTTTGCTGTCCATCGAACCTTGCATGTTAAGGGTTTCTCGGGTGAATTTCATCCCGCCCGCCCAGCTTGGGGATGCCGCTCTAAATCGGCCCCTCGTCGCACGGTTGACGCACGCTCGGCGCACGGCCGGCCGAATCCCGCCCAAGCGCGCAGAATGGCACGACTCCCTCATGAATCCTCCGCCCCCTCCGAATCCATCGCAGGCCGCGCTGCCGTCTGCCGAAACCACCGCTACGCCATCCGCATCGTTCGCAACGCCGGGCCGCGAATGGCTGCTCGCCGCGAGTGTCGTGCTGATCGCGATCAACCTGCGCCCGGTGTTCTCGAGTCTCTCGGTGCTGCTGCCCGAGATCATGAAGACCACCGGCCTGTCCGCGGCCGGCGCGAGCCTGCTGACGATGCTGCCGGTGCTGTGCCTCGGCCTGTTCGCGCCGCTCGCGCCCGGGCTCGAGCACCGCGCCGGCATGGAGCGCACGCTGCTCGGCTGCCTGCTGCTCGTCACGTTCGGCACGCTGCTGCGCGGCGCGGGCAGCGCGGCGCCGCTGTTCGTCGGCTCGGCGCTCGCCGGCATCGGCATCGCGGTC
>JAFECV010000285.1 GCA_018241985.1 Pseudomonadota bacterium
CGCGCCGTCGAGCACGCGCAGCGAGCGCTCGACCTCGATCGTGAAGTCGACGTGGCCCGGCGTGTCGATGATGTTGATCCGGTGCTCGGGCCAGTCTCCCGCCATGCCGCGCCAGAACGCGGTGGTCGCGGCCGAGGTGATCGTGATGCCGCGCTCCTGCTCCTGCGCCATCCAGTCCATCGTCGCGGTGCCCTCGTGCACCTCGCCGAGCTTGTAGTTCACCCCGGTGTAGAACAGGATGCGCTCGGTGGTCGTGGTCTTGCCGGCATCGATGTGCGCGCTGATGCCGATGTTGCGGTAGCGTTCCAGTGGCGTGAGGCGGGGCATGGCGTCATTCTGCATCGGCGCGCGGGGCGGTGCTGCCCAAGCCTCGTTCAAGCCTGGCGGCGTGAGCGTTTCCAAGTTTTTTATCGCGCAAGCGAAGGATTGGCGCGCGTCATATGCTCATGATTTAATAGCGCGGCCAAGAACAAGAGGAGAAGGGCGATATGAGCAAGGCGCTGCGCTTGTCTGAAAAATGGTTCCAGCGCGGACTCTGGGTGGTCGCGATCGTGTTCGCATGGTTCCTGATCGGGCTCGGCCGGACCGTCGTCGGCGATCTGCCGAAGGTCGAGGCCACGATGAAGCTCGACGACTTCATGGATCGCGCGGCTGCGCAGTCGGCACGCGATGCGATCCAGGCCGACCAGCGCAGTGCGCAAGAGGCGCGCGACGCGCTGGCCCGTGCGCGGCTGCAGTTGCAGGTCGCGCAGTCCGACGTCGCGACCCAGCGCGCAAGCTTCACGAACTGGATCGCGACCCGCCAGGCCACCCAGCTCGCCGATCAGGATCCGGACGTCATTGCGCGCACCCGCGCGCTGGATGCGCTCGCCGCCCGCGAGCGCGAGGCGCGTGCCGCGGTCGAGACCCAGCAGAAGGCGCAGCTCGACGCCGAGCAGTCCACGCAGCAGGCGCGCCGCCAACTGACGGACATGGAGCAGGCTGCGCAGGGCGCGTACCAGCATGCATTGCGCGCCCAGCAGCTGCGCATGTTCGGCTACCGCCTTGCGCTGACGCTGCCGCTGCTGCTGATCGCGGGCTGGCTGTTTCGCCGGCACCGCCGCAGCCGCTGGTGGCCGTTCGTCTGGGGCTTCATCATCTTCGCGCTGTTCGCGTTCTTCGTCGAACTGGTGCCCTATCTGCCGAGCTACGGCGGCTATGTGCGCTACCTGGTCGGCATCGCGGTCACCGCGCTGGTCGGGCGCTGGGCGATCGCCGCCTTGCAAGGCTATCTGGAACGCCAGCGCGCCGCCGAGGCCGAACCCGACCAGCGCCGGCGCCAGCAACTCGGCTACGACACCGCGCTCGCGCGCATGGCGCAAGGCGTCTGCCCGGGCTGCGAGCGCACGGTCGACCTGAAGAACCCCGAGATCGATTTTTGCCCGCACTGCGGCATCGGCCTGTTCGACCGATGCGGGCATTGCCGCGCCCGCAAGAACGCGTTCTCGCGCTTCTGCCATGCGTGCGGGACCGCGGCCGCGGCCAAGCCCGGCCCGGCGTCGGCGACGCCGCCGATCTGAGCAACCGCTCGCGATCGCGGCGATCCCGCGTCAGCGCCGGTTCGATCTCTGCTGCACCGCGCGGTGCGCGAGCAGCAGATCGCCGAATGCCTGTGCCGCCGGCGACAACGAGCGTCCGGTGTGCAGCACCATCACGACCTCGCGCTGCACGATGGGGCGGGTGATCAGCCGCTGTTCCAGTCCCAACCCGATGACGACGCGCTGCACCGAGTCGGTGAGGATCCCGATGCCCATGCCGCCTTCGACCATGCCGATCGTCGTCAGCGGCAGCGACGCCTCGTGGCGCCAGTGCAGGTTGATGCCCTCGCGGCCCAGCGCGCGGTCGAGCACGTCGCGCACCGGATTGCCCGGGCGCGGGCCGATCAGCGGCGCGTCGTGCAGGTCGGCCCAGGTCAGCTCGCGGCGGCGCGTCAGTGGATCGCCCGGCGGCAGCACCGCGAAGAACGATTCGTTCCACAGCGGCCGCAGCGTCAGATTCGGGCGGTTCGTGAAGGTGGTGCCGAGGCCGAAGTCGACCGCACCGGCCTCGACCATGCCGAGCACCTCGTCCTGGGAGACGTCGAACACGTCGATCTTCACGCCCGGGCTGCGGTCGGTGAAGGCGCGCACCAGCCGCGGCATCACCAGCGCCGCCTGAACCGACGACGCGGCGACCGACACGCGGCCGCGCCCCAGCGTTCGCAACTGCTCCGAACTGCCGACCACGCTGTCGAGGTCGGCCAGGGTCTTGCGCGCCAGCGGCAGGATTTCGCCGCCGGCCTCGGTCAGGCGCAGCATGCGCGTGTGGCGGTCGAACAGGCGCAGCCCCAGCGCGCGCTCGAGCTCGCTCAGTTGCGTGCTCATCGTCGACTGCGGCAGATGCAGCGCCTCGCCGGCCCGGGTGAAGCTGCGGGTGTCGGCCACGGCGACGAACACCCGCAATTGACGCAATGTCACATCCATAGCAATTCACGATGAATATATAGGAAAGTCCGTGTTTTTCGGATAAGAGTTTCCTGTCAGTATTCCGGCATGCCCGTGGCGAAGCAGGTTTCGCCGGGTTGGAGTTCCTAGAGACAAGGAGCCCACCATGCTGCGTACAACCCTCGCGTTCTTTCGGGGTTTGCCGGCCATTGCAGGTGTCGACCTTTCCGGTCGCAAGAACCTGGGCATCGAATATCGAAGCAGCACTTGCGCGCAGGCCGGCCTGACCGGCGGCGCCGGGCGGTCCCGGTTCGCGCGCAGCCGCGCTGCGCAGCCGCTGGGTCGCCCAAGCGAAGGCACGGCCTTCGCCTGAAGCGGCACAGCTCTCGCTACCGTTCCGGTCCGTTTTCGGGGTCAGCCTGCCATGTCGCGCGCAGCATCATTGCGTCCGCAGCCACGCGCACAGCATTTCCAGCTCGGCGCGTTCCGCCGCGAGTTCGGCGGCCTGCACCTGCCGGCGCACCGCGGCGATGCCCGGCGCATCGTCCGATTCCATCGGTTTCATCGCGCGGCGCAGCCGGCGCAGCGGCCGCACCACCTGCTCGCGCCACGAAGCCACATGCGCGTCGGCGCGTGCCAGCGCCTCGGGATCGAGCGGCCGGCCCTCGGCCTCGGCCCATCGGCCGAACAGGTGCAGCACCACGTCCAGGCCTTCGTGGTCCTGCCGGTGCAGCAGTTCCTTCGCCAGGGCCGGTTCCGCGTACAGCGTGCAGATGGTGTGCCAGGCCCGGTCCGTCGTGTCGTCGTTCATCGTGAGCGGCGCGGGGTGAAACCATGAGTGTCGCACCGCGCCGCCTGATCGTCGCGATCACCGGGGCCTCCGGCTTCGTCTACGGCCATCGGCTGCTCGAGTTGCTCAGGCCGCTGGATATCGAGGTGCACCTGATCGTGAGCCGCTCCGCGCAGCTCACGATGGCCTGCGAAACCTCGCTGCACCTATCCGACGTGACCGCGCTCGCCGATCGCGTGCACCGCAACGAGGACATCGGCGCCTGCGTCGCGAGCGGTTCGTACCGCACGCTGGGCATGGTGATTGCACCGTGCTCGATGAAGACGCTGGCCGAGATCGCGAACGGCACGGCCGGTTCGCTGGTCGCGCGCGCCGCCGACGTGATCCTAAAGGAGCGTCGCCGCCTGGTGCTGCTCGCGCGCGAAACGCCGCTGACGCTGGTGCACCTGCGCAACATGCTGGCCGTCACCGAGATGGGCGCGATCGTCGCGCCGCCGGTGCCGGCGTTCTACGCAAAGCCCGCGAACCTGGACGAGATGGTGGACCACACGCTCGGCCGGGTTCTCGACCTGTTCGACATCGACGTTGGCGCAGT
>JAFECV010000286.1 GCA_018241985.1 Pseudomonadota bacterium
AAGCACTGCTCGTAGGCGCCCCGCCTTGTTCTGCGCTCGAATGCAAAACCGTATGCGCGGGCCAGGGCAGGCCGGCTCACGCGCTCTCAAGTCGGCGACGGGCAGCGCGGGCGGCGCTGCAGCGCGACCAGGCCGGTCGAGAGTGCGGTTCCGCAGACGATCAGCACCCCGCACAGCGCCATCGACGCGCTGACCCGTTCGCCGAGGAACAGCATGCCGTACACGACCGCGAACACCGGCACGACGAAGGTCACGGTCAGCGCGCGCGACGGGCCGGCCTGCTCGAGCAGGCGGAAGAACAGCAGGTACGCGAACGCGGTGCACATCACGCCGAGCGTCAGCACCGCCAGCCACGCATGCAGCCCCGGCACCTGCGCCGGCCACATCAGCAGCGCCGGCAGGCCTAAGCCGGCCGCGGCGCCGAGCTGGCTGCCGCCGGCGGTCAACAGCGCCGGCAGGCCGGTCAGGTAGCGCTTGGTGTAGCTGGCGGCGATGCCGTAGCAAAGGCAGGCGAGCATGCAGGCCGCGATCGCCAGCAGCGCCTGCTGGCTGGCGGCGGCATTGCCGGAATCGGGCGCGATGCGCTGCCAGGCCAGCAGCGCGACGCCGGCGAAGCCGAGCACCAGCCCCGCGATGCGCGACGCATTGAGCCGGTCGCTCAGCCAGATCCACGCGACCAGCGCGCCGAACAGCGGCGTCGTCGCGTTCAGCACCGCCGACACGCCGGTCGGGATGCTCAGCACCGCGAATCCGTACAGCGCGAACGGAATGCCTGAATTGAGCAGCCCGACGACCAGGAGCGGCTTCCAGTGCCGCAACAGATCGCGCCCCAGGCCGCGCCGGAGCAGCAGCGGCAGCAGCATCAGCGCCGCGATCCCGACCCGCAGCGCCGCGGTCGGCACCGGGCCGAACTGCAGCGCCGCCATGTCGATGAACATGAACGATGCGCCCCAGATCGCGGACAGCAGCAGAAAGTCGACGGAGGCAGCGGTTCCCACGGTGTTCTCGAACGAGGTTCGAGTCTAAGTCGGGGCGCAGGATTCGCTGATGAAACCTGCATGCCGGTTTGATGCGGGGCGCACATCAATGGCGGGTGCGGTCCGCGCCACCCGCAGCTGATGAAACGGGTTCGGGTGGCCGCGGAGCAGGCCGTTCAAGCGACCGTCGCGGAGCGGGCTATGCCCGGCCGCTGGCGGTGCCCCCTTGCAGGGGGTTGGCGGAGCGACACGCAGTGCGCGAAGACTGGGGGTGAGCATTTTCCAGCCGCAGCAGCGCCGCCTTGCGCTCGAGCCCGCCGGCGTAACCGGTGAGCGAGTGGTCGGCGCCGAGCACGCGGTGGCACGGCACGACGACGCTGATCGGGTTGCGTCCGACCGCGCTGCCCACCGCGCGCACCGCCGCCGGCCTGCCGATGCGCTCGCTCAGGGTGCGGTAGCTGATCGTCTCGCCGCGCGGGATCGCGAGCAGCGCGCGCCAGACCGATTGCTGGAACGCAGTGCCGGCCTGCAGATCGAGCGGCAGGTCGAACGCGGTGCGCCGGCCGTCGAAATACTCGGTGAGCTCGTGCACCGCGCGTTGGAGCAGAGGGTCCGCCGCGTCCTCGCGCCAGCCGCTCATGTCGGGCAGATGGCGCTGGTTGTCGAACCAGACGCCGGCGAGGCCTTGGCTGGTCGCCGCGACGATCATGCGTCCCAGCGGACCGTCGAACGCGGTCCAGCGGATATCGGTGTCGTGTTTCATCGTGTTCCCCTTGGTTTCATCATCGAATCGGGTGCAAGCGAAGGCGTATCCTTCACAATGCGCTATCTATTCAGTAGCATCTCGGTCGCATTCCGGCGCGCGGCCGGGGCCGGCAGCCGTTCCCAGGCGCGGATCACCGCATAGCTGCGCCACGGCTTCCATGGCACGGATGCGGCTTCGGCCGCGCGCGCGGCACGCTGCGGGCTCGGGTCGCCGACGGCGAGCGCTTTTTGCAGCGCGACGTCGCCGGCCGGAAACGCGTCGGGCCAGCGCAGCGCCCGCATCGCGATGTACTGCGCGGTCCAGTCGCCGATGCCCGGCAGCGCGGTCAGGGCCGCGATCGTCGCGGACAAGTCGGCGTGCGCATCGAGCGCGAGCCGCTGCTCGGCCACCGCCCGCGCGAGCGCGGTGATCGCCGCCTGGCGCTGGCGCACCAGCCCGAGCGCGCCCAAAGCGTCGCCGCTCGCCGCCGCCAGCGCGGCCGGCGTCGGGAACAGCCGATCGAGCCCGGGCAGCGGCGTCGCCGACGCCGGCATCGCCTCGCCGAAGCGCTGCACGAGCCGCGAGCCCAGCGTGCGCGCCGCCGCCACCGTGACCTGCTGGCCGAGCACCGCCCGCACCGCGAGCTCGTAGCCGTCGAGCGTGCCCGGCACGCGCAGGCCGTCGCTGCCGGGAAAGTCGCCCCCCAGCACCGCGTTGATCGCTTCCGGGTCCGCGTCCAGGTCGAGCAGCGAGCGCACGCGCCGGATCAGCAGCGGCAGCACGGGCTGCAGCGAATCGCTGACCTGCAGCAGCACCTGGTTGTGCGCGGTGTCGAACGTGCAGCGCAGCCAGCCGCTGTGCTCGCGGCCGCCTTCGGCGAGCCGCAGCGTGCGCGCAAAGCCGTTCGAGTCGACCCGCTCGACGCTGGCCAGCGCCCGCGCCTCGAAGAACGAGAGCAGCGCCGCCGCGTCGTAAGGCGGCCGATAGCCGAGCCGCACCGGCGCCGGCCCCGCGCCTGGCGACGCGCCATCGCGCCGCAGCCGGGTCGGGGAGAGGCCGTAATGCAGCGCGAACGCCGCGTTGAAGCGGCGCAGGCTCGCAAAGCCGCTCGCGAGCGCGATCTGCGTGACGGCCAGGTCGGTGTCGGTCAGCAGTTGCTTGGCCGCGAGCAGCCGGCGCGTCTGCAGGTACTGCAGCGGCGAGACGCCGAACTCGGCCTCGAAGATGCGGCGCAGATGGCGGTCGCTGACGCCGACGCGCTCGGCCAGCAGCGCGACCGACGGCGCGCCGGCGCTCCAGGCCTGCCAGTCGTCGAGCAGCCGCGCCGCTTGGGTTCCGAGGATGCGGCTCGCGTCCTGGATCGTCCACGGCAGCGCGTCGCGGCCGAGTTCGGGCGCGAGCTCCGGCCGGCAGCGCAGGCAGGGCCGAAAGCCGGCCCGCTCGGCTTGCGCCGCGAGGCCGAAGAAGCGGCAGTTCTCGCGCCGCGGCGTCTTCACGCGGCACACCGGTCGGCAGTAGATGCCGGTCGAGGTGACGCCGGTGAAGAAGCGCCCGTCGAAGCGCGCATCGCGGGCTTTGAGCGCGAGGTAGCAGGTGTCGGGCGAGAGGGCCGTGTCGGTGCTGGGCATGCAATGAATGGTACGCCGCATCCGGGCCTGGACTCGCCGTTTTCGGACATGCGCGCACACCGGTAACGCCTACAATCCGGCCAACTTCGCGAGTCGGCGCCGGGTCCGGCCCGACCGATCGGCACCTCGCTGATTTGCCGATCCGCCAGTTTCGCCAATCCGCCGCGGCGCTTCGCCGTCTCGCCCCACATTCCTCGAGGGAGCCACCGCATGCAAGTCGCCGCTTCGATCTTCAAGGCCTACGACATTCGGGGCGTCGTCCCTTCGACGCTGACGCCGGAGGTCGCCGAGGCGCTCGGCCTCGCGTTCGGCACCGCCGCGCTGGCGCAGGGCGAAGCAAAGGTCGCGGTAGGGCGCGATGGGCGACTGAGCGGCCCGGAGCTTGTCGCCGCGCTGATCCGCGGCCTCGTCGGCGCCGGCATCGAGGTGATCGACGTCGGCATGGTCACGACGCCGATGCTCTACTTCGCCGCCAGCACGCT
>JAFECV010000287.1 GCA_018241985.1 Pseudomonadota bacterium
ACCTGGAATTCCGCGAACAGGTTGACGCCGGTGTCGTCGCGGTAGAGCCGGGTGCCAGACCGCCGCGGCGGCAGCACGCTCTCCATCTGGGCTTCGTTGCGGTAGATCAGGTGCCATTCGAGCAGATGCTCCATCCCAAGGCGTTCCGGATTTTCGGCGTGCACGTTGGTGGCCAGCACCGCGGCGCCGGGCTTGCTGCGCAGGACGAAGTACTGCAGCAGCCGCGCGCACACCTTGTCGGACAGGTAGTCGAACAGCCCGGCGCAGTACACGACGTCGAACCGGGTCTGGGGCTGCAGCGGGTCCTCGTGCTTGGACGCGCGCTTGAGCAACTGGTGCACCGACTCGTGCACGTACTCGACGTTCACGCGCTTGCCGTGCGTGCGGCAGGCCTCCTCGATGCAGGAACGGGTGTAGGCGAGCGTCTCTTCGCTGAAATCCATCAGCACGAACGACAGCCGCTCGGGGTGCGGATGCTCGGCGATGAAACGCTGGATTTCGACCGCCGGCCCGCAGCCGACGTTCAGCACCGACACCTCGCGCTGCTCGCGTTCGGCGCGCTCGGCGGCGCGGTTCAGGTAGTCGACCAGGATGTCGATCCGGTTGCGGTGCGCCTGCGCGACGATGCAGCGCAGGAACATGGTATTGATGATCTGGAAATAGGTGCTGTTGCCCTGGCGCGGGTCGGACAGGATCTGGTTCACCATCTCGTAGTCGCCGGCGTAGCCGAGCGGCTTGGTGAAGGTGCGGTACACGAACGGCGCGCGCAGCAGCAGCGGATGCAGCGCGCTCTGCGCGAAATTGCGGTGCGCGACGCTGTCCTCCGGGTCGACCAGCTTCGCTTCCTCCTCCAGCCAGGCCAGGTACTCCTTGCCCTTGGTCATGATCGGCGTCGCGAGCTCGTAGAACACGTCCTCGCGGATCCGGCCCTGCGCGTCGCGCGGCAGCACGTCGGACATGTCGGCCTGGTCCGCCCAACGCGAGGTTTCCGACAGGAAGGTGCGCGCTTCGCTGATGCAGACCTGGTAGCTCTTGCCGACACGGAAGCGCGCGTTCCATTCGTCGACGAAGTTGCGCGCCTCGGCCTCGACCCTGGAGAGGTCGCCGCGGATCGCGTTGAATTCGGACCAGGCATCGGTCAGCGTCACCGACACCAGCGCCATCAGCCCGGTGTTGACCATGCTGACCACGACCGCACTGCCCTTGTAGACGGTGCGCTCGCCGGCGCGCACCGTCAGGTCGCGCAGCACCTCGCTGGTCTGCACGATCGAGTACGGGTTGTAGATTTCCATCACCAGCGAATGCCGCTGGTGGTTGGTCAAGGTACCGCGGACGGAGTCGCCTTGGCTGTTTCGGAACGTGATGACGGGATCGATCTGGCGGAATGTCTGCACGGCGTCTAACGGTCGAACGAGGGAGGAGGCTTGCAATCTCACGGAGTCATCCAACGCAGCATACGAGACATCCGGGACGGTGATTTGGACTCTGGCTTGCCTCCCTGTCGCATAACGGGCCGAGCGCTAGCCTTCGATTCTGGCACCAAGTCAGGGCCACGGCCCGTGGGCCGCATGGGCTGTGGCAGCGCCGCTACAGTCAAGGCCCTTGTCCGGCGTGGGCGGGGCCGCTCGAGCGCCGCGCCGGTAACCGATGCGTACTAATGCGCAAAGCGGCTTGCTTTCTGCCGCCCGCCGGCGCTGCCGCCGCATGCCCCCCGCTATGATTCCGGAATCACGACCCGTTCGCGCGCGGACGATTGCGACCAAGGATTCGAGATGCTGAAATTCCTGCGCTTCGGGCGCTCGCCCGACTCGGTGCTGACCACGATGCGGGCCTCGACGGTCGCCGAGATCGAGGCCGACATCCGCCGCCTCGACATCGACACGGCGATTGCCGCGCACGAGAACTGGAAGGCGCGGCTCGATGCGTACCTGGCCGGCAAGTCGAGCGAGGATTTCCGCCCCGAGACGATCTGCTTCGACGACCGCTGCGACCTGGGGCAATGGCTGCATGGCGCCGGGCGCGAGCGACTCGGCAAATACGCCTCGTTCAGGCTGCTGGTGGACGAGCACAGGAACTTCCATTACCACGCCGCCAACGTGGTCAGCTTCGTCGAATCGGGACGGCTCGACAAGGCGGTGAACCTGCTCGGGACCGATTTCGAGCGCAGCAGCGCGCGGGTGATCGAACTGCTGCGCCTGATGAAGGAACCCTGAAAGCCCTTCGCCGCACGCGACCCGGGCCGGTTCACGCAAAAGCCACCGCCGTCCGCACCTCGACACCGATCGCAGTCAGCGGCCCATGCAATTGCAGCAGCGCCCGATCCCGGCTGAGCAAGAGCGCGCGGTGCGCAAGCGCGAGGTCGATGAACATCTGGTCGTCCGGATCGGCGCAGCACAGACTGGCGACTTCCGGCCGGCCCACCCTTTGCACCCGCGCATCGAACGCCTGCAGCACGCGCGCCCCGGCATCGTCGCGCCGCGCGAGCTGGGCCACGATTGCCGGATAGTCGAGCACGCGGGCGAGCTCCGAACGCATCGCGCCCGTCGCGATCCAGCAAAGCCGTCCGGCCGCGAGCAACCGCGCGAGCGGCTCGGTGGCCGGGTCGCCGAACAGCAGCAGATCCAGCGCGACGTTGGTGTCGAGAACGACGGCGCAGGCGGCGCCATGGTCGACGGCCGCGGCCGCGGCGAGGGAACCGTCTTCTCCCTTGGTGGCGACAGGGGCGCAGTCGACCATTAGCGCTCCGCCGGGCCGTCCGCCGGCGCCGCGGCGGCGCGCGGCTTGCGCGCCGAGCCTTGCACGAGATCGAAGCGCAGCAGCCGGCATTCGATCGGGCCGTTCCACAGCGGCACGCGGCGCGATGCCGCGAGGCGCATCCGCGCCGGCAGGCCCGTGTCCGGCGTCAGCACCCAGGCGGTCCATCCAGCGTAGTGCCGCTTCCAGTGCGCGGCCAGCCGGTTGAAGAAATCGCCCTCGTCGACCTGCGCGCGCTCGCGCCCGCCGCCCTGCGTCGCGACGCGCGAGCGCGCGCCGCCGCCGGTTACGCCGCCGACCTCGATGCGCTCGCCGTATGGCGGATTGACCAGCATCACGCCGCGCGGTGCCGGCGGCAGACGCTGCAGCGCGTCACCGCCGCGGAATTCGATCGCCGCACCGACGCCGGCGCGTTTGGCATTGCGCTCGGCGAAATCGACCATCCGGTGCGCGACATCGCTGCCAAATATGGCTACAGCCGGCTTTGTCTCTTCGCCTTTAGCTTCTTTTTTTATAGCAATCCACGCGCCGGCACGAAACGGCAGCAGCCGCTCGAACGCGAAGCCGCGCAGCACGCCTGGCGCGATCCGGCAGGCGATCTGCGCCGCCTCGATCGCGATCGTGCCGCTGCCGCAGCAGGGGTCGTACAGCGGCAGCGGCTCGCTGCCGTGCGGGTCCCAGCCGCTGGCCGCGATCAGCGCCGCGGCCAGCGTCTCCTTCAGCGGCGCGTCGCCGCGGTCCTCGCGCCAGCCGCGCTTGAACAGCGGCTCGCCCGAGGTGTCGATGTACAGCGTCGCCTCGGCGTCGGTCAGGTGCAGGTGGATGCGCACGTCCGGGTGCCGGGTGTCCACGTCCGGCCGCGCGCCGCCTTTCGCGCGAAAGCGGTCGGCGACCGCGTCCTTGATGCGCAGCGTCGCGAAGTTCAGGCTGGCGAGCGGACTGCGGCGCGCGGTGGTCTCGACCTTGAAGCGCTGGCGCGGCGTGAACCAGTCTTCCCAGGCCACGCCCGCTGCTGCGTCATACAGATCCGATTCGCTCCGGTAGCCGCCGTGCCACAGTC
>JAFECV010000288.1 GCA_018241985.1 Pseudomonadota bacterium
TCGCGTCTGCGCGCTGGTCGCGGGCGGCGGCTATGCCGAGCTGTGCGTCGCGCCGGTCGACCAGTGCCTGCCGGTGCCGAAGGGCCTGTCCGACGTCGAAGCCGCGGCGCTGCCCGAGACCTTCTTCACCGTCTGGAGCAACGTGTTCGACCGCGGACGGCTGCAGGCCGGCGAGACGCTGCTGGTGCAGGGCGGCTCGAGCGGCATCGGCGTCGCGGCGATCCAGATCGCGAAGGCGCTCGGCGCGACCGTGCTCGTCACTGCGGGCAGCGCCGACAAGTGCGCGGCCTGCGTCGCGATCGGGGCGGACCATGCGATCAACTACCGCGAGGCCGACTTCGCGGCGGAAGCCAGGCGCCTGACCGACGGCCGCGGCGTCGACGTGATCCTCGACATGGTCGCCGGCAGCTATGTCGCGCGCGAGATCGGCTGCCTGGCCGAGGACGGCCGGCTCGTGATCATCGCGGTGCAGGGCGGCGTGAAGAGCGAGATCGACGCCGGCCTGGTGCTGCGCCGGCGCCTGACCGTGACCGGCTCGACGCTGCGGGTGCGGCCGGTGGCGTTCAAGGCGGCGATCGCCAAGTCGCTGCAGGGGCGCGTCTGGCCGCTGATCGAGTCCGGCCGCATCAGGCCGGTGGTGCATAGCACCTTCGCAGCGTTTGACGCGGCGCAGGCGCATGCGCTGATGGAATCGAACCAGCATGTCGGCAAGATCGTGCTGACATGGTGAGGCGATGATGCGCAAACTGATCGCGGCGAACTGGAAGATGAACGGCAGCCTGGCCGCGAACCAGGCGCTGCTCGACGCGCTGCGCACAGGGCTGGGCAGCGAAGCGCCGGCTTGCACGGTCGCGCTGTGCGTGCCGGCGCCGTATCTGGCGCAGGCGCAGGGGCTGCTTTCCGGCAGCGCGATGCAGCTCGGCGCGCAGGACGTGTCCGCGCACGAGGCCGGCGCCTACACCGGCGAGGTGTCGGCGGCGATGCTCGTGGACTTCGCGGTGCGCTATTGCATCGTCGGCCACTCCGAGCGTCGCCAGTGCCACGGCGAGACCGATGCGATGGTGGCCGCGAAGGCGGCGCGGCTGCTGGCCGCGGGCCTCGTGCCCATCGTCTGCGTCGGCGAAACGCTGGCGCAGCGCGAGGCCGGCCAGACAGAGGCCGTGGTGCGCGCGCAGCTCGGCGCGGTGATCGCTGCTTTAGGCGCGCGCACGAGCGAGATCGCCGTCGCGTACGAGCCGGTCTGGGCGATCGGCACCGGTCGCACTGCGACGCCCGAACAGGCGCGCGCGGTGCACGCCGCGCTGCATGAACAACTGCAGCGCGCGGGCGCTGCCGGCGTGCCCGTGCTGTACGGCGGCAGCATGAACGCGCAGAACGTGCGCGAGCTGCTGGCGCAGCCCGGCATCGACGGTGGCCTGATCGGCGGCGCTTCGCTGAAGGCCGCGGATTTTCTGCAAATCATCTCCGCAGCCAGCGTGAATTAAGCGCTGGATGCTATGAATTCGGGAGTAACCTGATGCACCTGCTGTTGAACATCCTGGTCGCCGTGCAGATCCTGTCGGCGGTCGGCCTGGTCGGCCTGATCCTGCTGCAGCACGGCAAGGGCGCCGACATGGGCGCGGCGTTCGGCAGCGGCGCATCGGGCAGCCTGTTCGGCGCCAGCGGCAGCGCGAATTTCCTGTCGCGGTCCACCGCGGTGCTCGCGACGGTGTTCTTCGCCTGCACGCTGGCGCTCGCGTATTTCGGCAACCTGCGGCCCACGAGCAGCGACAGCGAAAGCGTGCTCGGCCGCGCCGCGGTCAGCGCGCCGGCAACGGCGGCGTCGGCACCGGCGGCCTCTGGCCCCGCCACGCAGATCCCGGGCGAGAGCCCGGCCACACCGGCCGCCGGCAAGGCATCCACCGCGCCGGCGCCTGCGCCTGCGCCGGCCGCATCGGGCGCGGCGCAAATCCCGACCAAATAGCGCGAGAACGGCACGTGGCTGCGGCACCGCTGCGCGCCGGAAGCCAAGGGTTTTCGGGGTAAACTCATTGGGTTGTCCGGTGCGCTGCAACCTACCCTCATGCGAGCCGGGAAACAAATGATTGCCGTCGTGGTGGAATTGGTAGACACGCTATCTTGAGGGGGTAGTGGCGAAAGCTGTGCGAGTTCGAGTCTCGCCGACGGCACCACAGAACAACAGCATCAGCGGCCGGCCGCAGCGCCGATCGCGATCAGAACCAGCGATGAACCTCGACCAGTATCTCCCCGTGCTCCTGTTCATCGTGGTCGGCCTCCTCGTCGGCGTGGTGCCGCTGCTGCTTGGCCGCTTCCTCGGCCCGAACCGCCCCGATGCCGCGAAGAACTCCCCGTACGAATGCGGCTTCGAGGCGTTCGAGGACGCGCGCATGAAGTTCGATGTACGGTATTACCTGGTCGCGATCCTGTTCATCCTGTTCGACCTCGAGATCGCATTCCTCTTCCCCTGGGCGGTGTCGCTGAGGGACATCGGCGCGGTCGGCTTCTGGGCGATGATGATTTTTCTCGGCGTGCTCGTCGTGGGCTTCATCTACGAGTGGAAGAAGGGCGCGCTGGACTGGGAGTGAGGGGCGGATTCGGAGAACCCCATGGCAATCGAAGGCGTTTTCAAGGAAGGTTTCGTCACCACCAGCTACGACGCGGTGGTGAACTGGGCCAAGACCGGCTCGCTGTGGCCGATGACTTTCGGCCTGGCCTGCTGCGCGGTCGAGATGATGCACGCGGCGGCGGCGCGCTACGACATCGGCCGCTTCGGCGCCGAGGTGTTCCGCGCGAGCCCGCGCCAGTCGGACCTGATGATCGTGGCCGGCACGCTGTGCAACAAGATGGCGCCGGCGCTGCGCAAGGTGTACGACCAGATGAGCGAGCCGCGCTGGGTGATCTCGATGGGCTCGTGCGCGAACGGCGGCGGCTACTACCACTACAGCTATTCGGTGGTGCGCGGCTGCGACCGAATCGTGCCGGTCGACGTCTACGTGCCCGGCTGTCCGCCGACCGCCGAGGCGCTGCTGTACGGCATCATCCAGCTGCAGCAGAAGATCCGGCGCACGCAGACGATCGCCCGGGTGTGAACGCGCGCCGAGGAAACCCATGACCGCAACAGCCGTCCACCCCGAAACGCTGAAGAGCACCATTGCCCAGGTGCTGGGCGACCGGGCGCGCCGCGTCGACCTGCGTCTCGACGAAGTCACCGTCGATGTTGCCGCGGCCGATTACCTGGCCGTCGCGCAGACGCTGCGCGATGCCGACGGCTGCCGCTTCGAGCAGCTGATCGACCTGTGCGGGGTCGACTATTCGACCTACCGCGACCAAGTCTGGGAAGGCCCGCGCTTTTGCGTGGTGCTGCACCTGCTGTCGATCAGCCTGAACCAGCGGGTGCGGCTGAAGGTGTTCGCGCCCGACGACGGCGTGCCGGTGCTGCCGTCGGTCACCGGCCTGTGGAATTCGGCGAACTGGTACGAGCGCGAGGCGTTCGACCTGTTCGGCATCGTGTTCGAGGGCCACGAGGACCTGCGCCGCATCCTGACCGACTACGGCTTCATCGGCCACCCGTTCCGCAAGGACTTCCCGCTGTCGGGCCATGTCGAGATGCGCTACGACCCGGAGCAGCGGCGCGTGATCTACCAACCCGTGACGATCGAGCCGCGCGAGGTCACGCCGCGCGTGATCCACGAGGACCACTACGGCGGGCTGCAATGATGAACCGGCCCCAGTCTTCGCGCACTGCGTGTCGCTTCGCCTACCCCCTCGCGGGGGCACATCCTGCGGCCTGGCGAAGCCAGCTCCG
>JAFECV010000289.1 GCA_018241985.1 Pseudomonadota bacterium
CCAGGGCGAGAAGGCGCCGCAGCGGCCGTGGGAGGGCGCCGAGGGCCTGGAGTGGGAAGTTCCGTCGCCGGCGCCGTTCCACACCTTCGAGACGCCGCCGAAGCTCGATGAGAGCGCGACCCGGGTCATCGGCTGATCTTCCATGACCCCCGAGCAAAAGAAGAGCAACCGGCGGCTCGCGCTGATTCTGGCGTCGATCGCGGCCGTGTTCTTCTTCGGCATCATCATCAACCAGGCGCTGTCGCGCTAGGACCGTAGCCGATGAGCCGGCGCCAGGACAACCGCAGCATGCTCGGCCGCTTGGCCGTAATCGCCGCCGTGATGTTCGGCTTCGGCTATGCGCTGGTGCCGATGTACAAGGCGATCTGCGAGGCGACCGGCATCAACATCCTGGCGCGGGGCGAGAACGCGGTGGCGTCGGTCGACGGTTCGCGCTCGCGGGCGCTGCGCAACACGCAGGTCGACACCAGCCGCACCATCACCGTGATCTTCGACGCGAACGCGCGCGGCGCCTGGACGTTCCACCCGGAGCGGAGCTCGGTGCAGGTGCATCCCGGCGCGCTGACGACCGTGATGTACGAATTCCAGAACAACGAAAAGCAGCGCACCACGGCGCAGGCGATCCCGAGCTACGCGCCGCGCCAGGCGGCGGCGCATTTCCACAAGATCGAATGCTTCTGCTTCAGCCAGTGGACGCTCGATCCCGGCGAGAAGAAGGAATGGCCGGTCGTGTTCGTGATCGATTCGAAGCTGCCGAAGGACGTGACCACGATCACGCTGTCGTACACCTTCTTCCAGGTCGGCGCGAAGACGCCGCCGGCGCCCGAGGACGCGGCCGATGCCGGCCCGCCGGCCGCGCGAGGTGTGACATGAGCGACCCGGCCGTGCGGCCCGGCGCCGATGCCGCGCAGCGTCGCTCGCTCTGGCGCAGCATCAGGGCGATCAGCTGGGCCTTTCTCGGCGTGCGCTCGTCCGGCGGCTACAGCGACGATCTGCGCCGCGCCAGGCCGTTGCACGTGATCGTCATCGCGTTCATCGCTACGGTCCTGTTCGTGCTGCTGATGGCCGGCATCGCCCACTGGGTCGTGCACCGCTAGCCGCCGCATCGCCCATCCGGCATTTGACATTCGACATTCAACCCCATCCGACAACGCCAAGAAATCCAGGAGCCCTCATGACGACGAGCACAGGCAACGCGACCCCCTATTACTTCGTGCCGGCGCCGTCGCGCTTTCCGGCCACGACGGCTTTCGGACTGCTGCTGCTGATCTTCGGCGCGACCATGTGGATCAACCAGCGCGACTGGGGAATGTACGTGTGCCTCCTCGGCCTCGCCGTGTGGCTGATCACCCTGTTCCAGTGGTTCTGGACGACCGCGCACGAGAGCGAGCGCAGGAGCTACGGCCACAAGGTCGATCTCTCGTTCCGCTGGAGCATGACCTGGTTCATCTTCTCCGAGGTGCTGTTCTTCGGCGCGTTCTTCACCGCGCTGTGGTGGACGCACGAGCATTCGGTGCCGATGCTGGGCAACGTCGACAACGCGATCCTGTGGCCCGACTTCAAGGCGGCCTGGCCGTCGGCGGCCCCGGGCGTCACGGCATCGCCGTCCAATCTGGTCGCGCCGTTCACCGTGATGACGCCGTTCTGGATTCCCACGATCAACACCGCGCTGCTGCTGTCGTCCGCGGTGACGGTGACGATCGCCCACCACCTGCTGCGCGCGAACCGCCGCGCGCTGACCATTGCGTTCATGTGGCTGACCATCATCCTCGGCGCATGCTTCCTCGGGCTGCAGGGCTTCGAATACTTCCACGCCTACACCGAGCTGAACCTCAAGCTCACCTCCGGCGTCTATGGTTCGACGTTCTTCATGCTGACGGGCTTTCACGGCTTTCACGTGTTCATCGGCACGCTGATGCTGATCACCATCACGATCCGGCTGATGAGCGGCCATTTCACGCCCAAGCGCCATTTCGGCTTCGAGGGAGCGGCTTGGTACTGGCACTTCGTCGACGTGGTCTGGCTCGGCCTATACGTGTTCGTCTATTGGCTGTAGCGTGCGGACGGCGCAGCAAACAAAGCGCCGCGAGGCGCTTTTTTGCTGGAGCGGCTACTGGCCGACCGGAACGCCGGCGGGCCGGATGTAGCCCAGCTTCCACGCGAGCAGGATGAGCAGGAACAACGCGATCGACAGGCCGACGCGCAAGGCCAGCGACCACGCCATGTTGCGGCTGCGGCGTTCGTCGTCGTCATCGCTCTTGTCGCCGCGCATCAGGAAGAAACCGGCGAAGGCCAGACTGCCGATGATCGCGATGAAGGCAACGATGGCGATGATTTTCATGGGATCGATTATCCGGTGACGACGCGTTCTTCGTTGCTGCGCTTCTGGTTGCTGAGCCTGGGCGCGCTGATCGGCGTGAGCGTCACTTTCTCGCTCGGGCGCTGGCAGCTGTCGCGAGCGGCGCAGAAAGAGGGGCGGCAGGCCGCGGTCGAACAGGCCGAGCGGCACCGCCCGATCGACGCGCGCGCGCTGCTCGCGGCGGCGCAGGCCACGGACCTGATGAATCGACCGATCGTGCTGCGCGGCCGCTGGCTGCCTGAGCACACCGTGTACCTCGACAACCGGCAGATGAACGAGAAGGTCGGTTTCTTCGTCGTGACGCCGCTCGCGCTCGATGCGGGCCGCGCCGTGGTGCTGGTGCAGCGCGGCTGGGCGCAGCGCAACTTCCTCGACCGCACCGCGCTGCCGGCGATCGAGACCCCGCCGGGCGTGGTGCAGATCGAAGGCCGGATTGCCCCGCCGCCTTCGAAGCTTTTTGCGTTCCGCGGCGCTGACCAAGGCGCGATCCGGCAGAATCTGGACATTTCGCGGTTTCGCGCCGAAACCGGCTTGCCGCTGCTGGACGTGACGGTGCTGCAGACCGGCGCGGCCAGCGAAGGCCTGCAGCGCGACTGGCCGCCGGTCGCCACCGGCGTGGAAACGAATTACAGCTACGCGATCCAGTGGTTCTCAATCTGCGGGCTGATCGCCGCTCTTTATGTCTGGTTCCAAGTTTTCCGACGCTTTGTCGCCCCTCGCCGCCCCTCCGCCTGAATCGGACGACGGTCCGTTGACGCTGACGGTGCACTCGCTGCCGTCGCCGCAGTTCGCGGCCGACGCGCAGCGCACGAAACGCGGGCGCTGGACGATGATCGCGCTGCTGCTGGTGTGCGCGGCGCCGGTGCTCGCGTCCTACTTCACCTACTACGTGATTCGCCCGACCGGCCGGCCCGGTTTCGGCACGCTGATCGAGCCGCAGCGTCCGATCCCGGAGGCGACCGCGGTCGCGCTCGACGGGCGCAGCGTGCCGCTCGGCTCGCTGCGCGGGCAGTGGCTGCTGCTGAGCGTCGCCGATGCCGCCTGCGACCCGGCCTGCCGGCAGCGGCTGTATCTGCAGCACCAACTGCGCGAGTCGCTGGGCAAGAACATGGACCGGCTGGACTGGGTCTGGCTGATCGACGATGCAGCACCGGTGTCCGACGCGCTGGCGCCCGCATTGAAGTCCGCGGTTGTGTTGCGGGTTGCGCCGGATGTGCTCGCGCACTGGCTGCCCGCCGGCGGCGACCATGCGCCGACCGAGCACCTGTACCTCGTCGACCCGCAGGGCAACCTGATGATGCGTTTTCCCGCGAACCTGGATCTGGCCGGCGCTTCGCAAGCCAAGCGCACGATAGGGCGGCTGCTGCGGGCCGCCTGGGACAGCGGGGGCAGGTGACCCGTCTGATTCTGAACGCTCGCCGATGATGAACCCGCCTC
>JAFECV010000028.1 GCA_018241985.1 Pseudomonadota bacterium
CGCAGGCAGTCCTTGACGCTGTCGGCGATCGCGCCGATGTCGCTCTGCTGCATGATCAGCGACTCGTGGCCCATCAGCCCGAAGCTCGGCGTGTAGGCGTTCGTCAGGTCCGCGAACATCAGCGGTTTGCGCGCCGAGTCGGCCGCAAGCCAGCGCCGGTCCTTCGCACCTTGCTCCTCGTTTCGTAGCAGCTTGCCATCGTTGAAATGGCCGTGCGGATCGACGCGGCGCTTGTACTCGGCGAACGGCGCCAGTTCGGCGTCGCTCAGGAACTCGAGCTTGGTGATGCCGATGCCGTGCTCGCCCGAGATCACGCCGTCCAGCGAGCGCGCCAGCGCCATGATGCGTTTCACCGCCTCGTGCGCGGTCTGCAGCATCTCGTAGTCGTCGCTGTTGACCGGGATGTTGGTGTGCACGTTGCCGTCGCCCGCGTGCATGTGCAGCGCGGCCCAGACCCGGCCCTTGAGCACGCGCTTGTGGATCGCGCCGCATTCGTCGAGGATCGGCCGGAACGCGTCGCCGGCGAAGATCGCCGCGAGCGGCGCGCGCAGCTGCGTCTTCCAGCTCGCGCGCAGGCGATGGTCCTGCAGCTGCGGGAACAAGGTGTCGATGTCGGCCAGCCAGCCCGCCCACAGCGCGCGCACCTCTTCGACCAGCGCGATCGCCTGCGCGACCCGGTCTTCCAGCATTTCGGCCGAGGGGATCGCGCCGTCGTCGTCGCTCTTGCCCAGCGGCAGGTTGCCGCGGCGGAAGAATTCGCCGAGCGCATCGCACAATTTCAGCTTGTTGCGCAGCGAGAGCTCGATGTTGATGCGCTCGATGCCGTCGGTGTACTCGGCCATCCGCGGCAGCGGGATCACCACGTCCTCGTTGATCTTGAACGCGTTGGTGTGGCGGCTGATCGCCGCGGTGCGCTTGCGGTCCAGCCAGAACTTGCGGCGCGCCTCGGCGCTGATCGCGATGAAGCCCTCGCCGTGGCGCGAGTTCGCGATGCGCACCACCTCGGACGTGGCGCGCGCGACCGCGTCGGCGTCGTCGCCGGCGATGTCGCCGACCAGCACCATCTTCGGCAGGCCGCCGTTGCCCTTCTTGCTCTTGGTCGCGTAGCCGACGGCCTTGAGATACCGGTCGTCCAGGTGCTCGAGGCCGGCCAGCAGCACGCCGCTGCGCTTCGCCTCGGCGAACATGAAGTCCTTCAGCTCGACGATGCTCGGCACCGCGTCGCGCGCGTTGCCGAAGAATTCCAGGCACACGGTGCGGGTGTGCTCGGGCATGCGGTGCAGCACCCAGCGCGCGCTGGTGATCAGGCCGTCGCAGCCCTCCTTCTGCACGCCGGGCAGGCCCGAGAGGAACTTGTCGGTCACGTCCTTGCCCAGGCCCTCCTTGCGGAAGATCCGGCCCGGAATGTCGAGCCGCTCGGTGCGCAGCGGCGTGCTGCCGTCGGCCTCGAAGTAGCGCAGCTCGAAGCTGGCGAGCTCGGCGTCGTGGATCTTGCCCAGGTTGTGGCCCAGCCGCACCACCTCCAGCCACTCGCCGTCCGGCGTGACCATGCGCCAGCTCGCCAGGTTGTCGAGCGCGGTGCCCCACAGCACCGCCTTCTTGCCGCCGGCGTTCATCGCGATGTTGCCGCCGATGCACGAGGCCTCGGCGCTGGTCGGGTCGACCGCGAACACGTAGCCCGAGCCTTCAGCCGCGTCGGCGACGCGCTGCGTGACCACGCCGGCCTCGGTCCAGATCGTCGGCACCTCGTGCGCGACGCCCGGCAGGTGCCGCAGGTCGACCTCGTGCATGGTTTCGAGCTTCTCGGTGTTGATCACCGCGCTCTTCCAGGTCAGCGGAATCGCGCCGCCGGTGTAGCCGGTGCCGCCGCCGCGCGGGATGATGGTCAGCCCGAGCTCGATGCAGCCCTTGACCAGCCCGGCCATCTCGGCCTCGGTGTCGGGCGTGAGCACGACGAACGGGTACTCGACGCGCCAGTCGGTCGCGTCGGTCACGTGCGACACGCGCGACAGCGCATCGAACTTGACGTTGTCGTCGGCCGTGCATTTGCGCAGGCGCCGCCGCGTGCGCCGGCGCAGGTCGGCAAACTCGCCGAACATCGCGTCGAACGCGCGCACCGCCGCCTGCGCCGAGCGCAGCAGCTCGCCGACGAGGCGGTCGCGCCCGGCGTCGGCGTCGGGCGTGCGGCGCTTCTCGACCTCGCGCAGCCGGTGCTCGAGCGCGCCGACCAGCAGGCGCCGCCGCGCCGGGTTGTCGAGCAGGTCGTCCTGCAGGTACGGGTTGCGCTGCACGACCCAGATGTCGCCGAGCACCTCGTACAGCATGCGCGCGGAGCGCCCGGTGCGGCGCTCGCCGCGCAGCTGCTCGAGCATGTCCCAGGCGCCGGCACCGAGCAGCCGGATCACGATCTCGCGGTCCGAGAACGAGGTGTAGTTGTACGGAATTTCGCGCAGCCGCGGCGTATCGCCGATCGCGGCCATCAGCTGGTTGATCGTGGTCGGAGCGTTCATGGAATGGCAATTGCGGGCGCGCGGTCGTGGCTCATTTGCGCGCTTCCCGAGCATGTTACCGCAGCGCAGCATCGCCCGGCGGGCCTTGCGCGCCCTTCGAAACCCACCCATGAAAACCCGCTTGCCGCGCGATGAAACGATCGTGTCAAATCGGCATCGCACAATGCGGCGCGGCCCTGCGCCATGACCCATCGAGGAGATCCCATGAAACTGAAATTCACCGCCGCCGCCGCACTGGCGCTGGCCCTGACGCTTCCCGCCCACGCCCAAGTCGAGATCCAGTGGTGGCACTCCATGAGCGGCCCGCTCGGCGAGTGGGTGAACGACCTCGCCAAGGGATTCAATGAAAGTCAGAAGGAATACGTGGTCGTACCCACCTACAAGGGTTCCTACGACGACTCGATGGCGGCGGGCATCGCCGCATACCGCGCCGGCAACGCACCGAACATCATGCAGGTCTTCGAGGTCGGCACCGCGACCATGATGGCCAGCAAGGGCGCCATCGTGCCGGTCTGGCAGATCATGCAGGAGGGCGGACAGAAGTTTGACGTGAAGTCCTACATCCCCGCCGTAGCCAGTTACTACACGGCCTCGAGCGGCCAGATGCTGAGCCTGCCCTTCAACAGTTCGACCACCGTATTTTTCTACAACAAGGACGCCTTCAAGGCCGCCGGTCTCGATCCGAACAAGGCGCCGTTGACCTGGGCCGAGGTGAAAGCCGACGCCATCAAACTGAAGGCCAGCGGCAGCAAGTGTCCGCTCACCACGTCGTGGGAGAGCTGGACCCAGCTGGAGAGCTTCTCGGCCTGGCACAACGTTCCGTTCGCGTCGCACAACAACGGCTTCGGCGGCACCGCCGCGCGGCTGGAGTTCAACGGGCCGCTGCAGGTGCGCCACATCCAGGACCTGGCCAACATGGAAAAAGAAGGGCTGTTCGTTTACAAGGGGCGAGGCAACGTGCCTGATGCCGCCTTCATCTCCGGCGAATGCGCGATGTCGATGGGATCTTCGAGCACCTACGGCCAGCTCAAGAACGTTGCCAAATTCGCGTTCGCGCTGTCGCCGCTGCCGTACTACGCGGACGTGAAAGGCGCGCCGCAGAACACCATCATTGGCGGCGCCAGCCTGTGGGCCATGGCCGGCAAGCCGGCCGCCCAGAACAAGGGGGTCGCGGCATTCTTCGCTTACCTGTCGAGTCCCGAGGTGCAGGCGGCAAGCCATCAACGCACCGGCTATCTGCCGATCACCACGGCGGCCTACGAGCTGACCGAAAAATCCGGTTACTACGAGAAGAACCCCGGAACCGATGTCGCCGTGAACCAGATGGTTCGCAAGACCACGGACAAGTCGCGCGGGATTCGCCTGGGCAACTACCTGCAGATCCGCGCGATCATCAACGAGGAACTCGAGCAGGTCTGGAGCGGCAAGAAGACCGCCAAGCAGGCGCTCGACTCGGCCGTTGAACGCGGCAACGTGCTGCTGGCCAAGTTCCAGCAGGCCAACAAGGGCTGATCCGCACTGCAGCAGCAGCGACACCACCTTCCATGGCCGTCGAAAAACGGGTTGTTTTCCGCTCGCGCTGGCTGCCCTGGCTGTTGCTGGCGCCGCAGGGCGTGGTGATTGCCGTGTTCTTCTTCTGGCCGGCCGGCCAGGCGCTGCTGCAGTCGCTGCAACAGAGCGACGCGTTCGGCGGGTCCGTCAGCTGGGTGGGGCTGGACAACTTCAGGGCGCTGTGGAGCGACCCTGTCTATCTGGCCTCGTTCAGGACCACGGTGATCTTCTCCGTGCTGGTGGTCGGCCTGGGACTGAGCCTGTCTCTGCTGCTGGCCGTTTTTGCGGACCGGGTGGTGCGCGGCTCCGGGGTCTACAAGACGCTGCTGATCTGGCCTTACGCAGTGCCGCCCGTGATTGCGGGGGTGCTCTGGCTGTTCATGTTCTCGCCCAGTGTCGGCATCATCTCGTACGGGTTGCATGCACTCGGCATCCCGTGGAACAGCCTGCTCAACAGCACCGATGCGATGGCGTTGATCGTGGTGGCGGCCGTGTGGCAGCAGATCTCGTACAACTTCCTGTTCTTCCTCGCGGGGTTGACGAGTATTCCGAAGTCGCTGATCGAGGCGGCCGCCATCGACGGCGCCCGGCCGTGGCGCAGGTTCTGGACCATCCAGCTGCCACTGCTCTCGCCCACCGTGTTCTTCCTGCTCTCCATCAATGCGGTGTATGCGTTCCTGGAGACCTTCCCCATCGTGGACGCGGCCACCCAGGGCGGGCCCGGCACGTCCACCGCCATCATGGTCTACAAGCTGGTGTATGACTTCAAGGCGCTGGACCTCAACGGCTCGGCGGCACAATCGGTGGTGCTCATGCTGATCCTCGTTGCGGTGACGGTCGTGCAATTCAAGTACGTCGAGAACAAGGTGCACTACTGATGGCGCCCAAGGAGCTGCCCCGTGGTTGAACGCAGTCGCAAGCTGGACTTCCTCGCCCATGTGATCCTGATTCTCGGCATCGTGGTGATCGCGTTTCCGCTGTACGTCGCCATCGTGGCCTCCACCCATACGGCAGCTGAAATCTTTCAGGCCCCCATGCCCATGTTGCCGGGCTCGCACCTGGTACAGAATTACCGCGAAGCACTGCTGGGCACCGGCAATGCGATGGGCTCGAACGCCCCGGTGGCCCGCATGATGTTCGTCAGCCTGGTGATGGCGCTCACCATCGCAATCGGCAAGATCGCGATTTCGCTGCTGTCGGCGTTCGCGGTCGTATATTTTCGATTTCCATTTCGCATGCTGTGCTTCTGGGCGATCTTTGCGACGCTGATGCTGCCGGTGGAAGTGCGCGTCGGGCCGACCTACCATGTGGTGGCCAGCCTGGGCTTGATCAACACGTACGCGGGCATGACGATCCCACTGATTGCATCGGCCACCGCCACCTTCTTGTTCCGACAGTTTTTCTTGACCGTCCCGGAAGAGCTGGCGGAGGCGGCGCGCATGGATGGCGCGGGACCGATGCGCTTTTTCAGGGACATCCTGGTGCCGCTGTCGAGCACCAGTATCGCGGCGCTGTTCGTGATCCAGTTCATCTACGGCTGGACCCAGTATTTGTGGCCCTTGATCGCCACCACCAGCGACAACATGTATCCCATCGTGATCGGCATCCGCTACATGATTGCGGGTGGCGAGTCCCTGACCCCCTGGAATCTGGTTATGGCCACCGCCATGCTGGCGATGATTCCGCCAGCGCTGGTGGTCATCCTGATGCAGAAGTGGTTCGTCAAGGGCCTGGTCGACACCGAAAAATAGACCCGAGGCACTACAGATCGGCCATGGCTGCAGTCTCCCTCCGAAATATCGTCAAACGCTACGGCAGCGGCCACGGCGCGGTGCAGGTGCTGCACGGCATCGACGCTGCGATCGCCGACGGCGAATTCGTCGTCATCGTTGGCCCTTCCGGTTGCGGCAAATCGACGCTGCTGCGCATGGTCGCCGGCCTGGAAGAGATCAGCAGTGGCGAGATCGCGATCGGCGGACGCGTGGTGAACGACCTCGAACCCGCGAAGCGCGACATTGCGATGGTGTTCCAGAACTACGCGCTCTATCCGCACATGAGCGTGTACGACAACATGGCCTACGGGCTGAAGATCGCGAAGGCCCCCGCCGCCGAGATTCGCGCGCGCGTCGACAAGGCCGCGGCGATCCTGGAGCTCGCGCACCTGCTCGAGCGCAAGCCGCGCCAGCTCTCGGGCGGGCAGCGCCAGCGCGTCGCGATGGGCCGCGCCATCGTGCGCCAGCCGCAGGTGTTCCTGTTCGACGAGCCGCTGTCGAACCTGGACGCGAAGCTGCGCGTGCAGACCCGGCTCGAAATCCAGAAGCTGCACCGCGAGCTCGGCATCACCTCGCTGTTCGTCACGCACGACCAGGTCGAGGCGATGACGCTGGCGCAGCGCATGATCGTGATGAACGCCGGCCGCATGGAGCAGATCGGAACGCCCGAAGAGGTCTACGCCCGCCCGGCGACGACCTTCGTCGCCGGCTTCATCGGCGCGCCGCCGATGAACCTGCTGAAGAACGCGCCGAACGCCGCCCTGGGCGGCCCGGCCGGCGCGCTGCTGGGCATCCGCCCCGAGCACCTCGACATCACGCCGCAGGGCTGGGCGATGGAGGTCGAAACGCTGGAAATGCTCGGCGCCGAGCGGCTGGTCTACGGCCGCGTGAGCGGCGAGCCGCTGGTGCTGCGCACCGACGAGGGCCAGCGCGCGCCGGCGCCGGGCAGCACGATCCATCTCACGCCGCGCGCCGACCGCCTGCACTGGTTCGACGCTGCCAGCGGCAAGCGGCTCTGACCCGCTTCGATCCGTCGTGCCTGCCATCTCGCCAATCACCCGAACCATGGCATCGCAACCCGTAGCCTACGACCGCTGGCCGTACCCGCGCTTCGTCGCGCACCGCGGCGCAGGCAAGCTGGCGCCGGAGAACACGCTGGCCGCATTCCGCCTCGGCGCCTCGCACGGCTATCGCATGTTCGAATGCGACGTCAAGCTCTCCGCCGACGGCGTGCCATTCCTGATGCACGACAGCACGCTGGACCGCACGACCAATGCGATGGCGCGGTTCGACGCCTCGGCCAGCCGCATCGCCGGCGCCCACCGCTGGGGCGAACTCGCGCAGCTCGACGCCGGCGCCTGGCATTCGCGCGCGTTTGCCGGCGAGCCGCTGGCGAGCCTCGAGTCGATCGCGGCCTGGTGCCTGGCGAACGGCCTGATGCTGAACATCGAGATCAAACCGACGCCCGGCACCGAACGCGAAACCGGCGAGCAGGTCGCGCGGCACGCGGCGCGGCTGTGGCAGGCCGCACCCGTGCCGCCGTTGCTGACCTCGTTCAGCGTCGCCGCGCTGGAAGGCGCGCTCGCCGCCGCGCCCGAGCTGCCGCGCGGGCTGCTGCTGGACCAGCCGGATCCCGATTGGGCGGCCACCACCCGGCGGCTCGATTGCGTCGCGCTCGTCTGCAACTACGCGCTGTGGGATGCCGCCATGACGGCCGAGGCTCGCGCCGCGCGGCTGCGCATGCTGAGCTACACGGTCAACGACCCGTGGGTCGCCGAGCGGCTGCGGCGGCTGGGCACCGACGGCATCATCACCGACCGGGTCGACCTGTTCGCGCCCGCCGGGTGACGGCGACGCGGCCGGCCTCTAGCGCCGCCAGCCGCGCATCATCAGCCACTGGCTGGTCGCGCAGCCGACGACCAGCGCGCCGTAGCTTGCCAGCTTGCCGTCGTAGCCGAAGAACCAGAGCCCGGCGCCGAGCGCCGCCGCGCCGACGGTGAAATTGATCGCGGCCTGCACCCACCAGCGCCGGACCAGCGCCGGGCCCGTGCCGGCCAACCGCGCCGCCAGCGCCACGCACAGCGCGACGAACAGCGCCGGCGCGAAGAAGTTCAGCAGATGGTCGAGCAGGTCCAGGGCTTGCATGGTGGCGGCAGGTACGGCCGGTGGAACGGCGGGCTGGCCGGGCGGCGAATTTGCCGCCGCGCCCGCCGCCGCAGGCTTTGAGCGAGCGCAACACCGGCCCGAGGCCGCGAATTTTATAATCCACGGATGGCTGTCCTGGCCCTGGGGCTCAATCATGCGACCGCGCCGCTCGATCTGCGCGGCCGCTTGGCGTTCGCGGTCGACCAGATCCGGCCGGCGCTCGCCGGCCTGCGCGCGTCGCTGCCGGTGCACCCGGAGCTCGCGCTGATCTCGACCTGCAACCGCACCGAAATCTACTGCGCCGGCGACGAGCTGGACGCCGACCACGCGCTGCACTGGCTCGCCGGCAAGGGCGGCGTCGCGCCCGAGCAGCTGCGCGCGCACACCTACACGCTCGAGAACGGCACCGCCGCGCGCCATGCGTTCCGCGTCGCCAGCGGGCTCGATTCGATGGTGCTCGGCGAGCCGCAGATCCTGGGCCAGATCAAGCATGCGGTGCGCGAGGCGGAACAGGCCGGCGCGCTCGGGGCGACGCTGAACCAGCTGTTCCAGCGCTCGTTCGCGGTCGCGAAGGAGGTGCGCAGCTCGACCGAGATCGGCGCGCATTCGATCAGCATGGCCGCGGCCGCGGTACGGCTGGCGGGCCAGTTGTTCGAGGACCTCGGCCGCATCCGCATCCTGTTCGTCGGCGCCGGCGAGATGGTCGAGCTGGTCGCGACCCATTTCGCCGCCCGGGAGCCGCGCGCGATCGTGATCGCGAACCGCACGCTCGAGCGCGGCGAAAAGCTCGCGAGCCGCTTCGGCGCCGAGGTGATGCGCCTGGCCGACCTGCCGCAGCGGCTGCACGAGTTCGACGCGGTCGTCAGCTGCACCGCGAGCACGCTGCCGCTGATCGGACTGGGCGCGGTCGAGCGCGCGCTCAAGGCGCGCCGGCACCGGCCGATGTTCATGGTCGACCTGGCGGTGCCGCGCGACATCGAGGCCGAAGTGCGCGCGCTGCAGGACGTCTACCTGTACACGATCGACGATCTCGCCGCGGTGGTGCAGACCGGCCAGTCGCTGCGCGAGGCCGCGGTGGCGCAGGCCGAGGCCATCATCGACGCGGGCGTGCAAAGCTTCATGCACTGGATGGACCAGCGCGGCCAGGTGCCGCTGATCCGCGAGCTCAACGCGCAGGCCGACGCGTGGCGCGCCAACGAGATCGCGCGCGCGCGCCGGATGCTGGCGCGCGGCGAGAGCGTCGACGCCGTGCTCGAGGCGCTGTCGCGCGGCCTCACGCAGAAGATGCTGCACGGCGCGCTGGCCGAACTGCATGCGGGCGACCACGCGGCGCGCGAGCGCGCCGGCGCCGCGATCGAGCATTTCTTCCTGCGCAAGAGCCGCTAGGGGCCTCCATGAAGGAGTTCCTGCGCGCGCGGCTGCAGCGTTACGTCGAACGGCTGGCAGAGCTCGATTTCCTGCTGTCGCGCGAGGACATCATGGGCGACATGCGCCAGTTCCTCCTGCTCTCGCGCGAGCACGCTGACGTAGCGCCGATCGTCGCGCGCTTCGAGCGCCGGCAGCAGCGCGAGCGCGACCTGGAAGCGGCGCGCTCGCTGCTGGACGACGCGGCACAGGACGCGGCAATGGCCGAACTGGCGCAAGAGGAAATCGCCGCTGCCGAGGCCGAGTTGGGTGATCTGGACGCGCAGCTCGAGCGCATGCTGCTGCCGAAAGACCCGGACGACGAGCGCAATGCCTTCGTCGAAATCCGCGCCGGCACCGGCGGCGACGAATCGGCGCTGTTCGCCGGCGACCTGCTGCGCATGTACACCCGCTACTGCGAGCGCCGCGGCTGGAAGACCGAACTGCTCTCCGCATCGATGAGCGAGCTCGGCGGCTACAAGGAAGCGGTGCTGCGCGTCGCCGGTGACGCAGTCTACGGCGCGCTCAAGTTCGAGTCCGGCGGGCACCGGGTGCAGCGCGTGCCAAGCACCGAGACCCAGGGCCGGATCCACACCAGCGCCTGCACGGTCGCGGTGCTGGCCGAGCCCGACGAGGAACAGGCGGTGCAGATCAACCCGGCCGAGCTGCGCATCGACACCTTCCGCGCCAGCGGCGCCGGCGGCCAGCACATCAACAAGACCGACTCGGCGGTGCGCATCACGCACCTGCCGACCGGCATCGTCGCCGAATGCCAGGACGACCGCAGCCAGCACCGCAACAAGGCGCGCGCGCTGCAGGTGCTGGCCGCGCGCATCGCCGAGCGCGAACGCAGCGAGCGCGCGGCCCGGCACGCGGCCGAGCGCAAGAGCCTGATCGGCAGCGGCGACCGCTCGGACCGGATCCGCACCTACAACTTCCCGCAGGGGCGCCTGACCGACCACCGGATCGGCCTGACGTTGTACAAGCTCGCCGCGATCATGGACGGCGACCTCGACGAGCTGATCGAGGCGCTGCACGCCTACGAGGCCGCGCAGCAGCTGGCCGAGCTGGAGCAGGCGGCGCATGCCTGACCGCGGCAGTTTTTTGCATGAAATCGGGCTGCAGCGCTTATCCTGCCTTCGCAGTATGCTATTTTTCCAATAGCAAATGCGTGCAGTGAACGTCCGGCATGCTCAGCAGGCTGCAGCGCAACGCGGCGTCGACCGGCTCGACGCGCAACTGCTGCTGCTGCACGCGCTCGGACGCAGCGCGCAGGATCGCGCCTGGCTGATCGCGCATGACACGGACCCGCTGCCGACGCAGGTAGGAGAGCGGTTCGACGCGCTGCTGCAGCGGCGCCTCGCCGGCGAGCCGCTCGCCTACATCATCGGCACGAAGGAATTCCACGGGCTCGGGCTGGCGGTCGATGCGCGCGTGCTGGTGCCGCGGCCCGACACCGAGACGCTGGTCGACTGGGCGCTCGAACTGCTGAACGCGCGGGCGACGCGCGAATCGGACGGCCGCCGCGGCAGCGCAGACGCGCCGCCATGGCGCGTGCTGGACCTCGGCACCGGCTCGGGCGCGGTGGCGCTGGCGCTCAAGGCCGCGCGGCCGGCGCTCGACGTGACCGCGACCGATGCCAGCTTTGATGCGCTCGCCGTCGCGCAGGCGAACGCGCGGCGGCTCGGGCTCGCGCTCGAATTCGCGCACGGCTCGTGGTTAGCCGCGGCGCCAGGGCGCTACCACCTGATCGCATCAAACCCGCCGTACGTCGCGCAGAACGACGAGCACCTCGCGGCGCTGCGCCACGAGCCGCGCTCGGCGCTGGTGAGCGGCCCGGACGGGCTGGACGACCTGCGGCAGATCGCCCGGCAAGCGCCCCGGCACCTGCACCCCGGCGGCTGGCTGC
>JAFECV010000290.1 GCA_018241985.1 Pseudomonadota bacterium
GTAGTTGGTCGGGTAGTTCATCGAGGTGCTCATGAAGCGGTCGACGAAGATCGCGCCGGACGCCTTGTCCACCTCGTACTTGATCGGATCCGCGTTCATCGGGATCTCGATGATCACGTTGAATGCCTCGGGGGCGTTCTCGCCGGCACTCACCTTGTGTAGCGACATGTCGTGTTCCTGCGGTTGGAGGCCGATGATTGCGACCCCGGGATTGAAGGCGGATTCTACCGGCGCCGACCCCGCGCCCGGGTCTTTGTCACATGCGCGACATTTGCTTGTTTTATAGTTCCCGGGTTGGCCAATCGTCTCCGCCGCGTGTTCGCCGGCTGAGGAGGGACCGAGGAAGCAACGCAGCGGGGGCGCCGCTTGCGTGCCGCCCCACCTTAGCGAACACATCGAGCAGGAGAAAAACATGACGGGCAACCCAGCGCTGATCCTGGCGCTTGTCTGCGGCCTGATAGCCGTGATCTACGGATTCTGGGCGCGCAGCTGGATTCTTTCGCAGGACGCCGGCAATACGCGGATGCAGGAGATCGCCGCGGCGATCCAGACCGGCGCCGCCGCCTACCTGGCGCGGCAGTACCGCACCATTGCGATCGTCGGCGTCGTGCTGGCGATCCTGATCGGCGTCTTCCTCGACGTGAAGACCGCGATCGGCTTCATCGCCGGCGCGGTGCTGTCCGGCGCCTGCGGCTTCATCGGCATGAACGTGTCGGTGCGCGCGAACGTGCGCACCGCGCAGGCGGCGACGCGCGGCATCGGCCCGGCGCTGGATGTCGCGTTCCGCGGCGGCGCGATCACCGGCATGCTGGTGGTCGGCCTGGGCCTGCTGGGCGTGACCTGCTTCTACTGGTACCTGACCGCCGGCGCCCCCGCTGGTGAAGGGTTGGCCACGGAACTGACGCCGCTGATCGGCTTCGCGTTCGGCGCTTCGCTGATCTCGATCTTCGCGCGGCTGGGCGGCGGCATCTTCACCAAGGGCGCCGACGTCGGCGCCGACCTGGTCGGCAAGGTCGAGGCCGGCATCCCGGAAGACGACCCGCGCAACCCGGCGGTGATCGCGGACAACGTCGGCGACAACGTCGGCGACTGCGCCGGCATGGCGGCCGACCTGTTCGAGACCTACGCGGTGACGCTGATCGCCACCGTCGTGCTCGGCGTGCTGCTGGTCGCGAACGCCGGCGCGCAGGCGGCGGCGTATCCGCTCGCGCTCGGCGCGGTGTCGATCGTCGCGTCCATCATCGGTTGCTTCTTCGTCAAGGCGTCGCCCGAGATGAAGAACGTGATGCCGGCGCTGTACCGCGGCCTGGCCGTGGCCGGCGTGCTGTCGCTGATCGCGTTCTACTTCGTCACGAACTGGTTGATGCCGGACGACGCGGTCGCCGCCAGCGGCAGCCAGATTCGCCTGTTCGGCGCCTGCGTGGTCGGCCTGGTGCTGACCGGCGCACTGGTCTGGATCACCGAGTACTACACCGGCACGCAGTATTCGCCGGTGCGCCATATCGCGCAGGCCTCGACCACCGGCCACGGCACCAACATCATCGCCGGCCTGGGCGTGTCGATGCGCTCCACCGCCTGGCCCGTGGTCTGCGTCTGCATCGCGATCGGCGTCGCCTACCAGCTCGCCGGCCTGTACGGCATCGCGGTGGCCGCCACGTCGATGCTGTCGATGGCCGGCATCGTGGTCGCGCTCGACGCGTACGGCCCGATCACCGACAACGCCGGCGGCATCGCCGAGATGAGCGAGCTGCCCAGCAGCGTGCGCGACATCACCGACCCGCTGGACGCGGTCGGCAACACCACGAAGGCGGTGACCAAGGGCTACGCGATCGGCTCCGCCGGCCTGGCGGCGCTGGTGCTGTTCGCCGACTACACGCACAAGCTCGAATCGTTCGGCCAGTCGATCAGCTTCAACCTGTCGGACCCGATGGTGATCATCGGCCTGATCATCGGCGGCCTGATCCCCTATCTGTTCGGCGCGATGGCGATGGAGGCCGTCGGCCGCGCCGCGGGCAGCGTGGTGGTCGAGGTGCGGCGCCAGTTCCGCGAGATCAAGGGCATCATGACCGGCGAGGGCAAGCCCGAATACGACACCGCGGTCGACATGCTGACCGGCGCCGCGATCAAGGAAATGATGATCCCCAGCCTGCTGCCGGTGGTGGTGCCGATCCTGGTCGGCCTCGTGCTCGGCCCGAAGGCGCTGGGCGGCCTGCTGATGGGCACGATCGTGACCGGCCTGTTCGTCGCGATCTCGATGTGCACCGGCGGCGGCGCCTGGGACAACGCGAAGAAGTACATCGAGGACGGCAATTACGGCGGCAAGGGCTCGGAAGCGCACAAGGCGGCCGTGACCGGCGACACCGTCGGCGACCCGTACAAGGACACGGCCGGCCCGGCGGTGAACCCGCTGATCAAGATCATCAACATCGTCGCGCTGCTGATCGTGCCGCTGGTGGTGCACTTCCACGGCGGTGCACCGGCGCCGGCCGCGGCAGCCGCCACGGGCGCCGCGATGGCCGCCGGCAAGGTCGCGGACGCGTCGGCGGAAAGCTCGGCCGATGCGGGCAGCGTCAAGGTCGAGAACGGCGTCGTGATCTTCTACTTCGCCACCGGCAAGACCGAGCCGGCCGCCGGCGCCGCGCAGGCGCTCACCGACATCGTCGCCGGCGTGAAGGCCGGCAAGCATGCGGTGATCAGCGGCTTCGTCGACGCGACCGGCGATGCGGCGAAGAATGCTGAACTCGCCAAGCAGCGCGCGCAGGCGGTGCGCGACCTGCTCGTTGCGGCCGGCGTGGCCGAAGGCAGCATCGAACTGCAGAAGCCGGCGGACATCCAGGCAGGTTCCGGCCCGGAGGCGCGGCGCGTGGAAGTGATGCTGAAGTAAGCGCCAGACCGAGCGCCTTTCCAAACGGAAAACCCGCCTTGCGCGGGTTTTTTTCCGGCACTGAAATCTCCCGCATCGCGCGCTGTCTCGCCCGGCGGCCAAGCCGGTTCATCCGATGCTGGCTGCAGTTGTGACACATTGATAAGATGGCGCTTTCGGTGCCAATCAGGACGTCCAAGATGAAGCGCTGCGTCGTCGGTATTCGCCGACCTGGGGAGCCTGGGCCAACGCCGGGTAAAGACACGCCGACCGTCTGGTTCCCCTCGATGGCTACGATGGCGGCGGTTCTGTCGGAGGACAACCAGGCCCTATTGCGTCTCATCCGGGCTCAGCGGCCCAAGTCGTTGACCGAATTGGCAGATCTGACCGGGCGCCAGGTGCCGAACCTGTCGCGCACGTTGCGGATGATGGAGGGCTACGGATTGGTGACATTGAAGAAGACCGTGCGCGAGATCGAGCCCATCGCGCTGGCGACCTGCTTCAAGGTCTTGATCAACTGAAAGGCGACGATGAAGGGGCAGGCAATGCGCGATGGCGTCATCACCGAAGCAGATACCTGCCGCGAGTTCGTCACGCCCCGGCTCGTCGAGGCGGGATGGGGCGCGGCACCCTACGCCATCGGCGAGCAGCGCAGCTTCACCAACGGCCGAATCATCGTCGCGGGCGGCAAGGTTCGGCGCGGCCAGCAAAAACGCGCTGACTACCTGTTGTACTACCGTCGCGACTACCCTCTGGCCGTGGTCGAAGCCAAGGAGGTGGGGCTACCTGCCGAAACGGGCGTGCAGCAGGCGCGCGAGTACGCTGAAATCCTCGGCCTCAAGTTCGCCTACGCCACCAACGGCCACCACATCATCGAGATCGACTACACGACAGGTACAGAGCGAGAGGTAGATC
>JAFECV010000291.1 GCA_018241985.1 Pseudomonadota bacterium
AGTTCAAGGAGCGCTACCACTCGCTCGACCTGCTGCTGATCGACGACGTGCAGTTCTTCGCGAACAAGGACCGCACGCAGGAGGAGTTCTTCAACGCGTTCGAGGCGCTGCTGGCCAAGAAGTCGCACATCGTGATGACCAGCGACACCTACCCGAAGGGGCTGGTCGACATCCACGAGCGGCTCGTGTCGCGCTTCGATTCGGGCCTGACGGTCGCGATCGAGCCGCCCGAGCTCGAGATGCGCGTCGCGATCCTGATCAACAAGGCGGCGGCCGAGGGCGCGGAAATGCCCGAGGAGGTCGCGTTCTTCGTCGCGAAGAACGTGCGCTCGAACGTGCGCGAGCTCGAAGGCGCGCTGCGCAAGATCCTCGCGTACTCGCGCTTCAACCAGAAGGAGATCTCGATCCAGCTCGCGCGCGACGCACTGCGCGACCTGCTGTCGATCCAGAACCGGCAGATCGGCATCGAGAACATCCAGAAGACGGTCGCCGACTACTACAAGATCAAGGTCGCCGACATGTACAGCAAGAAGCGCCCGGCCAGCATCGCGCGGCCGCGCCAGATCGCGATGTACCTGGCGAAGGAGCTGACGCAGCGCAGCCTACCCGAGATCGGCGAGCTGTTCGGCGGGCGCGACCACACCACGGTGCTGCACGCGGTGCGCAAGATCGGCGCCGAGCGCCAGAACAACGCCGAACTGAACCAGCAACTGCACGTGCTCGAGCAGACGCTCAAGGGATGACGCCGAGTGTCTGCGGTCATGCGAACGGTCCTGCGAGCAGCGATGCAACTGGTCATGCAAGCGCCGGCCGGAAACCCTGGGGACAGTTCTGGAACAACCGGGGCTTTTTCCACAGCGCCGGCCGATCCCAAGGACTTGTCCAGTTCGGCCGACCATTTGGCAAGCACGGTCACCCACAGCGGTTCAGAGGGTCCAAGTGCTTGAAGAAAAAAGGGAAAATGCAGATATCCCCAGCCGGTGCCGGCTCTTACCTACAACTACTAAATTAAATAAGGCAGTAATCCAATGATCGTCCTGAAGGCACCCCAAGAAAAAGTGCTGGCCGTGCTGCAAGCGGTCTCCGGCATCGTCGAGCGCCGGCACACGCTGCCGATCCTGGCCAACGTGCTGATCCGCAAGAGCGGCGGCGCGCTGCAACTCACCACCAGCGACCTCGAGATCCAGATCCGCACCACGGCCGAGCTGGACGGCGACCGCGGCGACTTCACGACCACGGTCGGTGCGCGCAAGCTGATCGACATCCTGCGCACGCTGCCGACGGACCAGACCGTGTCGCTCGAATCGAGTCAGAACAAGCTGATCCTGAAAGGCGGCAAGAGCCGCTTCACGCTGCAGACCCTGCCGGCCGAGGACTTTCCGCTGGTGCAGGAGGCGGCGAACTTCGGGCCCGCGTTCAGCGTGCCGCAGAAGACGCTGAAGGGCCTGCTGAGCCAGGTCTCGTTCGCGATGGCGGTGCACGACATCCGCTACTACCTGAACGGCATCCTGTTCGTCGCCGAGGGCAAGCAGCTCAGCCTGGTCGCCACCGACGGGCATCGGCTCGCGTTCGCGTCGGCCAAGCTCGAGGTCGAGGTGCCGAAGCAGGAGGTGATCCTGCCGCGCAAGACGGTGCTCGAGCTGCAGCGGCTGCTGTCCGACGCCGAAGGCGCGATCGAGATGCAGTTCGCCGCGAACCAGGCGAAGTTCAGCTTCGGCGGCATGGAGTTCGTCTCGAAACTGGTCGAGGGCAAGTTCCCCGACTACAACCGGGTCATTCCGCGCAACCACCGCAACCAGATCACGCTCGGGCGCGCGACGCTGTTGGCCGCGCTGCAGCGCACCGCGATCCTGACGAACGAGAAGTTCAAGGGCGTGCGGCTCAACATCGAGCCCGGCCTGCTGCGCGTGGCATCGAGCAACGCCGAGCAGGAAGAGGCGGTCGACGAGCTCGACATCGACTACGGCGGCGACAACATCGAGATCGGCTTCAACGTCAGCTACCTGATCGACGCGCTGGCGAACATGGAGCAGGAGATGGTGAAGGTCGAGCTGTCGGACTCGAACAGCTCGGCGCTCCTGACCATCCCCGACAACGCGCAGTTCAAGTACGTCGTGATGCCGATGCGCATCTGAGGGAACGCACAAGAGCGCGAAGAGTGCGCAGGGAATGCTACTTAATTTGTAGCTGACTGCGTAGGTAAACCGCTGGCTGCAGCGGGTTTTGATTGATTTTTCCGCGGTCGCCGTGGTTTCCCCCGTCATGTCCGAACACAACGAACCGATGTCGCCTTCCACTTCTTTATCCGAGGAGGCGGCGTCGGCGCAGTCGGGCGAGGGCGCGTCGAGCTTTCGCACCGCGATCGACGCGCACCAGGCGGGCGCGTCCGAAGCCTACGGCGCCGACTCGATCCAGATCCTCGAAGGCCTGGAGGCGGTGCGCAAGCGCCCCGGCATGTACATCGGCGACACCTCGGACGGCACCGGCCTGCACCATCTGGTGTTCGAGGTGGTCGACAACTCGATCGACGAGGCGCTGGCCGGCCACTGCGACGACATCCTGGTCACGATCCATCCCGACAACTCGGTCAGCGTGGTCGACAACGGCCGCGGCATCCCGACCGACGTGAAGATGGACGACAAGCACGAGCCGAAGCGCACCGCCGCCGAGATCGCGCTGACCGAGCTGCACGCGGGCGGCAAGTTCAACCAGAACAGCTACAAGGTGTCGGGCGGGCTGCACGGCGTCGGCGTGAGCTGCGTGAACGCGCTCTCGAAGATGCTGCGCCTGACCATTCGCCGCGAAGGGCTGGTGCACGTGATGGAGTTCTCGCGCGGCGTGGTGCAGAACCGTCTCGTCGAGCTGCAGGACGGCGCCGAGGTCTCGCCGATGAAGGTCACCGGCAAGACCGACAAGCGCGGCACCGAGGTGCACTTCCTGCCCGACGCCGAGATCTTCAAGGAGAACAGCGACTTCCACTACGAGATCCTGAGCCGGCGCCTGCGCGAGCTTTCGTTCCTGAACAACGGGGTGCGCATCCGCCTGAAGGACGAGCGCACGGCCAAGGAAGACGACTTTGCCGGCGCCGGCGGCGTGCGCGGCTTCGTCGACTTCATCAACAAGGGCAAGACCGTGCTGCACCCGAACGTGTTCTACGCGACCGGCGAGCGCGAGAGCGACCAGGGCACGCCGATCGGCGTCGAAGTCGCGATGCAGTGGAACAGCGGCTACAACGAGCAGGTGCTGTGCTTCACCAACAACATCCCGCAGCGCGACGGCGGCACGCACCTGACCGGCCTGCGCGCGGCGATGACGCGCGTCATCAACAAATACATCGAAGAGAACGAGCTGGCGAAGAAGGCCAAGGTCGAGATCAGCGGCGACGACATGCGCGAGGGCCTGACCTGCGTGCTGTCGGTGAAGGTGCCCGAGCCCAAGTTCTCGAGCCAGACCAAGGACAAGCTGGTATCGAGCGAGGTGCGCGGCCCGGTCGAGGACATCGTGGGCCGCCTGCTCGGCGACTACCTGCAGGAGCGCCCTCAGGACGCGAAGATCATCGTCGGCAAGATCATCGAGGCGGCGCGCGCGCGCGAGGCGGCGCGCAAGGCGCGCGACATGACGCGGCGCAAGGGCGTGCTCGACGGCATGGGCCTGCCCGGCAAGCTCGCCGACTGCCAGGAGAAGGACCCGGCGCTGTGCGAGATCTACATCGTCGAGGGCGACTCGGCCGGCGGCAGCGCCAAGCAGGGGCGCGACCGCAAGTTCCAGGCGATCC
>JAFECV010000292.1 GCA_018241985.1 Pseudomonadota bacterium
GGTGAGTCTCCACCCGCAGAACGCACCCTCGCCTCAGGCAGCCCCGATCGCCGAGCCCGGCGCGCGGCGCCCGATCCGGGAACTTCCCGACACGCTGATCAGCCAGATCGCCGCCGGCGAGGTGGTCGAGCGGCCGGCTTCGGTGGTGCGGGAACTCCTCGACAACGCACTCGACGCCGGCGCGACCGAGGTCCTGCTCCGGCTCGCCAGCGGCGGCGTGCGGCTGATCGCGCTCGAAGACGACGGCATCGGCATCGCGCGCAGCGAGCTGCCGCTGGCCTTGCGCCGCCACGCGACGAGCAAGATCGCGTCGCTGGCCGAGCTCGAATCGGTCGCGACGCTCGGTTTTCGCGGCGAGGCGCTGGCCGCGATCAACGCGATCGCCGAATGCACCCTCTGCTCGCGCACGGCCAACGAGCCGAACGCCTGGCTGCTCGACGGCACGAGCGGCGAACTCGGGCCGGCCGCGCGCGCCGTCGGCACCACGGTCGAGGTGCGCGAACTGTTCTGGAGCGTGCCGGCGCGGCGCAAGTTCCTGAAGACCGACGCGACCGAGCAGGCGCATTGCATCGACGCGCTGCGGCGCCATGCGCTGGCGCGGCCCGACGTGGCGTTCGCGGCCTGGGCCGACGGCCGCCTGCTCGAGCAGTGGCGCGCGTGCGGCAGCGACGAGGCCGCGCGGCTTGCGCGCATCGCCGATGTGCTCGGCGAGGACTTCGTCACGCGCTCGGTCGCGATCGAATGGCACGCCGGGCCGCTGCGCCTGTCCGGGCGCGCCGGCATCCCCGACGCGGCGCGCGCCCGCGCCGATCTGCAGTTTTGCTACGTGAACGGCCGCTTCGTGCGCGACAAGGTGCTGAGCCACGCGGTGCGCAGCGCCTATGCCGACGTGCTGCACGGCCAGCGCCAGCCGGTGTACGTGCTGTTCGTCGACATCGACCCGGCGCGGGTCGACGTGAACGTGCACCCGAGCAAGATCGAGGTGCGGTTCCGCGACAGCCGCGAGGTGCACCAGGCGGTGCGCCATGCGTTCGACAACGCGCTGGCCGCGCCGCGCGCCGCCGCGGCGCTGCACCCGTCAACGCCGGCCGCAGCCCCGGAATTTGAACAAAATAGCCCGCAAGCGAAGGCGGAATGGGCGCAGTCAGCTATCGTTTTGGAAGCAACGCCAAACCGCTTCGCGTCGGAAGCGCCGCCGCCGTGGCAGATCGTGCGTCCGGTCGATGCGATCGCCGGAGCCACCTCTGGCGCCAACACCGACGCGCGCAGCGTTGCCGCGACCACCGCGCCGGATGCACCGGTGCAAGCCGCCGATGCGGCAGACGCGACGGTCTGGCCGCTCGGCCGCGCGCTGGCGCAATTGCAGGGCGTCTACATCCTGGCCGAGAACGCGCAGGGGCTGGTGATCGTCGACATGCACGCGGCGCACGAGCGCATCGTCTACGAGCGGCTGAAAACGCAGTTGGCTGGCGCGGCGATCGCACGTCAGCCGCTGCTGGTGCCGGCGACCTTCGCCGCGACGCCGCAGGAGCTCGCGACCTGCGAGGCCCACGCCGACACGCTGCGTGCGCTCGGGCTCGAGATCGATCCGTTCTCGCCGCGCACGCTGGCGGTGCGCGCGGTGCCGGCCGCGCTCGCGCAAGGCGACGCGGTGGAACTGGCGCGCAGCGTGCTGGCCGAACTCCTTGCGCACGACGCAAGCGAGGTGGTGCAGCGCGCGCAGGACGAGCTGCTCGCGACGATGGCCTGCCACGGCGCGGTGCGCGCGAACCGGCGCTTGACGCTCGACGAGATGAACGCGCTGCTGCGCCAGATGGAAGCGACCGATCGGGCGGACCAGTGCAACCACGGCCGGCCCACCTGGCGCCAGATCGCGCTGCGCGAGCTGGACGCGCTGTTCCTGCGCGGACGCTAGGATGAAACACCCCCAGTCTTCGCGCACTACGTGTCGCTACGCCCACCCCCTTGAAGGGGGCACCGCCAGCGGCCAGGCATAGCCCGCTCCGCGGCGGTCGCTTGCACGGCCTGCTCCGCGGCCTCTCGAATCCGTTTCATGCGATGCGAGTGGCGCGCCTGCGGCGGCGGTCCAACCGGGCGCCGCGACCGAACATAGTTGGGCTTCCGGCAAAATACGTCCTTTCGAAAATCTTTCTCGCAGCCGATCGGCTGCGCCCCCTCGCCTTCCCGATACCCCTCCCGATGAAATACAAGTCCGCCCAAGCCTTCCTCGCCCATGTGGCCGAGCTCAATCCCGGTCAGCCGGAGTACCTGCAAGCCGTCACCGAGGTGATGGAAAGCCTGTGGCCGTACATCGAGCAGCACCCGCGCTACGCCAAGCACGGCCTGCTCGAGCGGCTGGTCGAGCCCGAGCGCGCGATCATCTTCCGCGTCTCCTGGGTCGACGACCACGGCGAGGTCCGGGTGAACCGCGGCTACCGCGTGCAGCACAGCGCGGCGATCGGGCCGTACAAGGGGGGCCTGCGGCTGCATCCGTCGGTGAACCTTTCGATCCTGAAGTTCCTCGCGTTCGAGCAGACCTTCAAGAACGCGCTGACCACGCTGCCGATGGGCGGCGCCAAGGGCGGCAGCGACTTCGACCCGAAGGGCCGGAGCCCGGGCGAGGTGATGCGCTTCTGCCAGTCGTTCGTGACCGAGCTGCTGCACCATGTCGGCTCCGACACCGACGTGCCGGCCGGCGACATCGGGGTCGGCGGCCGCGAGATCGGCTTCATGGCCGGCATGATGAAGAAGCTCACGCGCCGCGCCGACTGCGTGTTCACCGGCAAGGGCCTGAGTTACGGCGGCTCGCTGATCCGCCCCGAGGCGACCGGCTACGGCACCGTCTACTTCGCCGAAGAGATGTTGAAGCGCAGCGGCCGTTCGCTGCAGGGCCTGCGCGTGAGCGTATCCGGCTCCGGCAACGTCGCACAGTACGCCATCGAGAAGGCGATGGCGCTCGGCGCCAAGGTCGTCACCGTGTCCGATTCCAGCGGCACCGTGGTCGACGAGAGCGGCTTCAACCCGGCCAAGCTCGCCGAGCTGATGCACGTGAAGAACCACGATTACGGCCGCGTCAGCGACTACGCGAAGCAGACCGGCGCCGAGTTCCACGCCGGCATGCGGCCCTGGCACGTGCCGGCCGACGTCGCGCTGCCCTGCGCGACGCAGAACGAGCTCGACGGCGAGGACGCGGCGCTGCTGATCCAGAACGGCGTGCAGTGCGTCGCCGAAGGCGCGAACATGCCGTGCACCGCGAACGCGGTGAAGGCGTTCGAGCGCGCCGGCGTGCTGTACGCGCCGGGCAAGGCGAGCAACGCCGGCGGCGTCGCGACCTCGGGGCTGGAGATGAGCCAGAACGCGATGCGCATCAGCTGGCCGCGCGACGAGGTCGACGCCAGGCTGCACTCGATCATGACCAGCATCCACGAAACCTGCCTCGCCTACGGCCGGCGCGCCGACGGCAGCGTCAGCTACGTCGACGGCGCGAACGTGGCCGGCTTCGTCAAGGTCGCCGACGCGCTGCTGGCGCAGGGTGTGGTGTGACGCGGCCGGCCTTGGCCGGCCGCGGGCCAGTTATCGCTTGAGCCCGAGCAGCACCACGCCGGCAGCGACCAGCGCGATGCCGAGCCAGTCGCGCGCGCCGGGCCGCTCGCCGAGGAACAGGACCGCGAACAGCGCGACCAGTACCAGGCTGAACTTGTCGACCGGCGCGACCTTCGACGCTTCGCCGACCTTCAACGCGCGGAAGTAGCAGAC
>JAFECV010000293.1 GCA_018241985.1 Pseudomonadota bacterium
GCCGAACTGCCCGACGACGCAACGCCCGCGCAGCGCGCCCACTTCGAGGCGGGCCGGGGCGGCGCGTTGACGCCGGTGATGTGCGTCGACAAGGCGGCGCAGGACCTCGGCAGCTTCGCAGCGCTGATGGAAGAGTCGCGGCAGATGGGGGCCGATTGGGTCGTGGTGTTTGCCGCGGCACTTGGCGGGCGTGACGGCGCTGCGCCGTCGCCGGGTGATGCGGATGCAGCCTTGCAGCGCATGGTCGAGTCGATCCGCGCAGGCGCGATCGATAGCTTCGTTCCGTTCGACCGCCAGGGTGATGTGCTGCAGCTGACCTGAGCGCGCAAATCCCGTCAGCCGGGCCGCCCGTCGGCGCGTGGGAGGCCCAGCCAGCGGCCATAGCGGATCGCCCACCAGACGGTCACAAGAGCCCAGACCAGTACCGCCGCCAGTATCAGACTGCTGGCGGCCGCGGGCCACAGTGCACCCAGCACGCGCAGCACCACGGCCAATTGCAGCAGCTTGTACAGCCGCCACAGCGTGTTGTCGACCGGGTGCGGATGGCCGCTGTGGGCGCTGGTGAGGCGGGTGACCACCGCGAGCAGCGTCGTGCCGAGGTAGCCCATCGCCATTGCATGCAGCGGCGCCAGGCCGAGGGAACCGCGACCCGCGGTGGCAGCCATCAGCGCATGCGAGACCGCGGCGAGCGCCATACAGAGGCCGAGCCACACGAAAGCGGTGTGCAGCATCGCCAGCAGGCGGATTTTCATGTTCCGTACCTGCGCCCAGCGCACGGCCAGCCACAGCAGCAGCGCGGCGGCTCCGGCTTGCAGCGCTGCAACGACCCACAAGGCGGCATCTGGAACGGGCCCGAACAGCTGCATTGCAGTGAACGGCCCCTGGAACCAGAGCAGGCCGGCGGTCGGCCACAGCAGCCATGTGGGGTGCCGTTGATCCAGCGTCTGCAGCGGCGTGCTGCCGTAGATCGGCAGCGTACGGTGCGAGACGACGGCAAACACCGGCGCCACGAAGCACCAGAGTGCCAAGTCGACGGCCGCTTGCAACAGCAGATCATCGCCCAGCAGCAGCGCTGCCGCCGCAAGCCACAGGGTCGCCGCGCCGGTGCCGCAGGCGGTGGCGAGCAGCAGCGTGTGCAGGCGATCGGTGACCCGGCTGCGATGGATCAGTCCGAAGAGCCGCAGGCAAATGCCGCTCCATCCGGACGCAACCAGCACCAGCCCGACGCCGGCGACCGATGCCCGCATCTGAACCCCGACGTAGACGGCGATCCAGCCGGCCAGCATCGCCGCCAGTGGCAACGCGAGGCTTCGCGCGCTGACCGGCGGCTGGCGCAGCCACTTGGGAACGGCAGTGAAGATGAACCCGGCAAAGAAGAACGGCATGAAGCCGACGCTCATCAGCAGGCCATGGGCCGCAGCCGGTGGGATGGCCCAGGTGGCGCGGAACTGAAAAGTTCGCAGAATCAGCGTCGTGCACCACCACAGCGAGGTCGACGCCATCATCAGGGCGCCGGCGAAGAAACACAGGCGGTGCGGGGCCGTGAACAGCCAGGACGCGTGCCAGCGCAATGCCGGGTTCGCAGGTCTCTCGTTCACCGGGCGCCGCGCCGAACCGTCGGCATCGCCACAGCGTGTCGACTGCGGCGCGGTCTGCTCAGACTATTGAACAAGCGGCGTGTCGGCGCCATCGAGGTCCACGCCTTCGAGCTCGGCCGCGCCGGCCAGCAGTCGCAGGTACTGCCGCAGCGCGGTGACGAAGGTTCGCTGGCGCAGCGACTGAGTGACTGCAGGGTGCACCGATTCGAACGGCTGCAGCGTGCCAGGTTCACGTGCCAGCACCTCGACCACGTGCAAGCCGAAACGGCTGTGCACCAGTCGCGGCAGTACGCCGATCTCGGTGTGGCCGAACAGTTCGCGCGCGAATTCCGGAGCGCAATCGCCGGGTTCGAGCCAACCCAGGTCGCCGCCGGCCGCGCCGGTCGGGCAGTTAGACAACCCGCGCGCGACCTCGGCAAAGTTGTCGCTCTTGCTGTCGTGGCAGCGCACATCGAGCAGTGCAATTTCAGCGCGCTTGCGCAGCGCGACGACATCGATCCCGGGCGTCACGGCAAACAGGATGTGGCGCGCCTGCACCCGCTCGCCGACGCGAAAGGTGCCCTGGTTCGCCGCGTAGTAGCGCTCGCACGCTTCGATAGAGGGGTCCGGGACCACGACCTGCTGCTCGATCAGCCGGTCGATAGCCTCGGCAGCCGCTTCCGAGACGGCGCCGTCGATCGCCGGTTCATCGTCGGTTCCGAGCAGCCCCGTATCCTGGGCCGCCTGGCGCAGCAACTCGGTACAGGCGCGTTGCCGCAGATCCTCGGCGGAAAGCACTGCGCCGGGTTGGTGCAGCGCGACACCGTTCACCATCGCGGCGGCGGCGGGGGTCAGCGTATCGGACGACATCACGGCTCCTTCAGGCGCCGGCACCGGGCTGATGCGGCAGGTTCTGGCTCTTCGGAATATTCAACCGACGGCTGCGCACGATCTGGTACGGGCGCACCACATAGGCCAGCGATGCGAACCCGCTCCAGATATGCACCAGCCGCGTGAACGGAAACAGCAGGAAGATCGTCATGCCGAGGAACATGTGGATCTTGAACAACCAGCCGGCCGGGGCGAGCAGTTCCACCGCGCCCGGCTGGAAGGTCGCGATGCGCTGCGCCCAGCCGGCCAGCAGCATCATCATGCTGCCGTCGAGGTGCTGGCCCGACAGCGGGATCGTGCCCAGGCCGAGCGCGAGCTGAATCCACAGCACGACTGCGATCATGATGTCGCTCGGCCTGGAGTTCGTGCGGATGCGCGGGTCGGCCAGGCGCCGGTGCAGCAGCAGCGTCAGGCCGACGATCGCGAGCAGGCCGGCGATGCCGCCGCTGATCATCGCCAGCAGTTGCTTGTCGTGCGCGCTGATGACGTGCTCGTAGAGCGCATGCGGCGTGAGCATGCCGAAGAAATGGCCGAAGAACAGGAACAGCACGCCGACGTGGAACAGGTTGCTGCCCCAGCGCAGTTGCCCGGTGCGCAGCATCTGCGACGAGTCGCTCTTCCAGGTGTACTGGTCGCGGTCGAACCGGACCAGGCTGCCGAGCAGGAAGATGGTCATGCAGATGTACGGGTAGTAGCCGAACAGGAAGGTATCGAGCGCGCTCATGACGATGCTCCTTGATGCTGGGTTGTGGCGGCAGTCGATCGGTCGGATTCGCGTCGAACGATGCGTATCGGCTGCGGCTGGCCCGGTCCGGCCTGGCCGGCTGCGGAGCAACCGTCGAAGGCCGCCGGCTCGGCCCAGCTTGCATCCATCGACTCTTCAGGTGCCGGGTTCGCCGGCTGCACCTTCTCGCCGGCCAGCTCGACCAGCGCGGCCAGCACCGCCGCGTAGGCGCTGTCGCGCTGCTGCAACGCGCCGAGTACCGAATTCAGGATGTGCGCGGTTTCGGAAAGAAAGGCGCGTGCTTCCTTCGGCGGCTGCGTCGATGCGAACTCCAGAACCACCGGAAGGTAGTCGGGCAGCTCGTCGGGCGCGAGATACAAGCCGGCCTTCTCGTAGGTCTGGGCCAGGTCGATCATCGCCGGGCCACGGTCACGCGAATCGCCGTGCACGTGCTCGAACAGGTACAGCGACGTGGCCCGTCCACGGTCGAACAGTTCGACGTAGGCGGCCTGGGCTTCGAGCTCGTCCATGCCGGCCATATCGTCGATC
>JAFECV010000294.1 GCA_018241985.1 Pseudomonadota bacterium
GTCCTGACCGCGCTGCTGATGGGCCTGGCCGGCAGCCCGCACTGCGCGGCGATGTGCGGCCCCGCGGTCGGCGGCATCGGCCGCACGCCGCGCAGGCTCTGGGCCTTCCAGGGTGGGCGCATGCTGGGCTATGCGCTGCTTGGCGCGGCGGTCGCCGCTTCGGCCGGGCTGCTGCAATGGGCATCGGCGCATAGCGCGCTGCTCAGACCCTTCTGGGCGATGCTGCAACTCGCCATCCTCGCGCTGGGCCTGAGCCTGCTGTGGCTGGGGCGCCAGCCGCATTGGCTGGACCGCTGGGCGTACCGGATCTGGCACGGCATCCACAAGAACGGGTCACGCTTGCAGGGCGCGCATTGGCCGGCGCTCGCCGGCCTGTTGTGGGCACTGCTGCCCTGCGGCCTGCTCTATTCGGCGCTGATGGTCGCGTCGCTGAGCCCGGGCCCGTGGCAGGGGGGCCTCGTGATGCTGGGGTTCGCCGCCAGCTCTGCCGTGAGCCTGCACCTGGGGCCAAGCCTGTGGCGGCGCTGGCGCCGCGCCGCGACACCAAGGGACGGACGCTGGGGCGTCAGGCTCGCGGGCCTCGCCGTCGCCTGCGCGGCCGGCTGGGCGCTGGGGCACGGCCTTTGGATGGAATACGGAGCCTTGTTCTGCGCATGAACCGGCACGCGCCAGCTGCGGCCACGAGCCCATCGTCGCCGACCGCGGAATTCGCCAGAACGCTCCGCTATTCGTCGGTCTTGGGCACGACGCCCAGATACGCTTCCCGCACGCGCGTGTCGTTGTAGAGCGCGTCGGCGGGCGCGCTCAGCACGACCTTTCCGGTTTCCAGCACATAGCCGTAGTCGGCCAGATTCAGCGCGGCGCGGGCGTTCTGCTCGATCACGAGCACCGTGGTGCCGGCGGCCTTGAGCTGCGCCAGCACGCGGAAGATTTCCTGCACGATCAGCGGCGCCAGTCCGAGGCTGGGCTCGTCGAGCAGCAGCAGCTCCGGCTTCGTCATCATGGCCCGGCCGACGGCCAGCATCTGCTGTTCGCCGCCGGACATGGTGCTCGCGCGCTGGCGCTTGCGCTCGGCCAGGCGCGGGAAGATCGAATAGACGCGGGCCAGGTCGCCCTGCACGGCGCCGTCCTTGCCGCCGCGGTGGTAGGCGCCCAGGCGCAGGTTGTCGTCGACCGTGAGGTCCGCGAACAGTTCGCGGCGCTCCGGCACCAGCGTCACGCCGCGGCGCACCAGGGCTTCCGGCGACATCCGGGAAACGTCCGCGCCGGCATACCAGAGCGTCGTCGCCTGCGCCGGCACGACGCCGACGATGGCGTTGAGCAGGCTGCTCTTGCCCGCGCCGTTCGCGCCGATGACGGTGACGACCTCGCCCCGGCGCACGCTCATCGCGACGTCGGAGAGCGCCTGCACCCCGCCGTAGTGGACCTCGAGCCCCTCGATCTTCAGCAACACGTCGGCGTGCCGCTGCCGCGCTGCCTCGACTTCGTTCACGTCGGGTCACTCCCCAGATAGGCCTTGATCACCTCCGGATCGTGCGCCACCTGCCGCGGCTCGCCTTCGGCCAGCATCTTGCCGTAGTTCATCACGACCAGGCGGTCCACCAGGTTCATCACCAGACCCATGTCGTGCTCGACCAGCAGGATCGCGATGCCGTCTTTCGCGAGGCCGCGCATCAGCTCGGCAAGATCGTTCTTCTCGGCAAAGCGCAGGCCCGCCGCTGGCTCGTCCAGCAGCAGCACGCGCGGCCGCAGCGCCAGCGCGCGCGCCACTTCCAGCAGCCGCCTTTGCCCGACCGTCAGCGATTCGGCCTGGGCGTCGACGTTCTCCAGGCCGACGCGATCCAGCAACTTCAGCGCTTCCGCCTTCGAGTGCGCCTCGCCGGAGCGGCCGAGCCCGATCAGGCCGGTCCACAGATTGCCCCGCGTGTGGGTGTAGCAACCCATCATCACGTTTTCGAGCACGCTCATGTCGAACAGCGCGGTGTTCTGAAAGGTCCGGGTCAGGCCGAGCCTGGCCATGCGCTCGGCCGGCACGCCGGTCACGTTCTTGCCGTCGAGCAGCACCGCGCCGGAACTCGGGCCCAGCACGCCGCTCATCAGGTTGAACGCGGTCGTCTTGCCGGCGCCGTTCGGGCCGATCAGCCCGACGATCTCGCCGCTCTGCACGTCGAGCGACAGTTCGTTCACCGCGACCAGCCCGCCGAAGCGGCGCGTCACCTGCCGAACCTGCAGCCGGACCGGCGGCGGACGCGGTGCCTCGGCTGCGCCGGAAGCAGGCTTCACGTTCACGCCGAGCTTCCACAGGTAGCGCAGCAGCGGCGCCAGGCCTTTCGGGCTGGCGATCATCAGCACGACCAGCAGCGCGCCGTAGATGATGATCTGCACCTGGCCCGCCTGGCCGCTCGCGTTCGGCAGCACGTCCTGCAGCAGGTTGTCCAGCCCGGTGATGATGCCGGCGCCGACGATACCGCCGAGCGGATGCGCGCCGCCGATCATCGCCATCGTCAGCAGCCGGATCGAGGCGCCGATGTCGAACGAGCTGGGAGCGATGAAGGCGATGAAGTACGCGTAGAGCCCGCCGCCGAGCCCGGCGAATGCGGCGGACAGCACGAACACCTGCAATTTCAGCCGGCTCACGTTGACGCCCAAGCTGGCCGCGGCCACCTCGCTGCTGCGCAGCGCGCGGATCGCGCGCCCGGCGCGGCTGGTCAGCAGCCAGCCGAGCATGATCGCGCCGAGCGCGGCGACGACCAGCACGAGGTAGTAGAAGCGCTGCGGGCCGCCGAGCTGGATGCCGAAGAACGACAGGATCGGGATGTTGGTGAAGCCGTCGGGCCCGCCGGTGATGAACGCGAGCTGCGTGAACAGCGTGCTGGCGATGATGCCCCACGCCAGCGTCGCCAGCGCCAGATAGTGGCCCGACAGGCGCAGCAGCGGCAGCCCGACCACGTAGGCGGACGCGGCAGCGATCGCGGTGCCGGCGACCAGGCTGAGCCAGGGGTTGAGCCCGTAGGTTCCGGCGAGCACGGCCGCGCCGTACGCGCCGAAGCCGAAGAACGCCGCCTGCGCGAGGCTCACCAGACCGGTGTAGCCGACGAGCAGCACCAGCCCGGTCGTGACGAAGCCGTAGATCGCGGTCAGCACCAGCAGATTGACGTAGAACGGCGGCGCGAAACGCGGCAGCGCGAGCAGGATCGCGGCCACGACCACGCCGGCGATGATGCGGGCGGGCATGCGCTTCATGCCACCCTCTCGCGGCGCTGCGTCACCGCCCGAATCAGCAGGATGACGATGATCAGCGCAAAGACGATCGCCTCGCCGTAGGCCGAGAGGGCGTAGAACGCATAGGCTTCGAGCACGCCGACGGCCAGCCCGCCGAGTACCGCGCCGCCATAGCCCGACAGCCCGCCGACGACGGCGCCGACGAAGCCCTTGAGCCCAAGGAACAGGCCCATGTCATACGTTGCGTAGGTGATCGGGGCGATCAGCACACCGGCAATGGCGGAGAGCCCCGCGCTGATCGCGAACGCAAACAGACCCGCCCGCTCCGGCGAGATGCCGACCAGCCGCGCCCCGAGGCGGTTCATCGCGCAGGCGCGCAGCGCCTTGCCGAGCAGGCTGCGCTCGAGCAGCAGCCACATCAGGAACAGCAGCGCCAGCGTGGCGGCGAACACCAGCAGGCTCTGGTAGCTGATGCGGGCCGCGCCCAGCGCCACCCCGCCGGCATGCAC
>JAFECV010000295.1 GCA_018241985.1 Pseudomonadota bacterium
CTGGCGCTATTTCGCAGAGAACGTGCGGGCGAATCGGCTGTGAATTCCCTACTCGAAGTCCGGCACGTCACCCGGCGCTTTGCCGGGCTGGTCGCGGTCAGCGACGTCAGCTTCACGCTCGCCAAGGGCGAGATCCTCGGCCTGATCGGCCCGAACGGCGCCGGCAAGACCACGCTGATCAGCCTGATCAGCGGCACGGTCCCGCCGAGCGAGGGCGAGGTGCTGTTCGACGGCCATTCGATCAATTCGCTGTCGGCGTTCCGACGCGCGCGGCTCGGCATCGGCCGCACGTTCCAGATCATGCGTCCGTTCCCCGGCCTGTCGGTGCAGGACAACGTCGCGGTCGGCGCGCTGTTCGGGCAGGGCGGCGGCGAATCGGAACTGGCGAAGGCGCGCGAGCAGGCGCGCGAGTGCCTCGAGTTCGTCGGCCTCGCCAAGTTCAGCGACCAGCGCGCCGACGAACTCGGCGGCCCGGGCCGCAAGCGCCTGGAACTGGCGAAGGCGCTCGCGATGAAGCCCAAGCTGCTGCTGTGCGACGAGGTGATGGCCGGGCTGAACCATGTCGAGATCGACGAGGTGATCGCGGTGATCCGCAAGGTGCGCGACCAGGGCATCAGCGTGCTGGTGATCGAGCACGTGATCAAGGCGATCAAGAGCCTGTCGGACCGCCTCTTGGTGCTGCACCACGGCGAGAAGATCGCCGACGGCACGCCCGACGCGGTGCTGTCCGATCCGACGGTGGTGCAGGCCTATCTCGGCACGAGGCGCGCATGAGCGAACCCGACAAAAAAAGCGGCGCGCCGCTGCTCAAGGTCGATCGCCTCTCCGCCGGCTACGGCATGCCGGTGCTGCACGAGATCTCGATCGAGGTGCACGCCGCCGAGATGGTCGCGCTGGTCGGCAGCAACGGCGCCGGCAAGACCACGCTCTTGCGCGCGCTCTCGCGGTTGATTCCGTGCAGCGGCAGCATCACGCTCGCCGGCCAGGAGCTTTCCGGCATGACGCCCGACGACGTGTTCGGCCGCGGCCTGGTGCAGGTGCCCGAGGGGCGCCAGCTGTTCGACCGCATGACGGTGCAGGACAACCTGCTGATGGGCGCGTACCGGCGCAGCGACAAGGCGGCGGTCGCGCGCGACCTGGACCGCATGTACACCCTGCTGCCGCGCCTGGGCGAACGCCGGCGGCAACTGGCCGGCAGCATGTCCGGCGGCGAGCAGCAGATGTGCGCGATGGCGCGCGCGCTGATGGCCGCGCCGGTGCTGATGATGGTCGACGAGATGAGCCTCGGCCTCGCCCCGGTGGTGGTCGATCAGCTGATGGAGGTGCTGGCCGAAATCCGCAAGCAGGGCGTCACCGTGCTGCTGGTCGAGCAGGACGTGCAGGTCGCGCTCTCGGGCGCCGACCGCGGCTACGTGATCGAGACCGGCCGCGTGGTGCTGCAAGGCGCTGCGCAAGACCTGATCCACGACCCGGCGGTGCAGCAGGCGTATCTGGGGATGTGAGCGGATTGCTCTTGAAACGATAGCTGGAAGCGAAGGTGCTGCCTTCGCCACAGCCTTTTTTCTTCAAATTTTGCGCGGCCGATCGGCCATCCGGGCCGATGATGGACTACCGCGGTTCGGACCCGGCTGCCGCCGGCCGCAGCGGCGGCGGCATGAAGCGCCAGGCGACGATCCACCCCAGCGCCTGGGTCGCCACCAGCAGCGCCACCGTCCCCGGCCAGCCGCCATGCGCGTAGGCGAAGCCGCCGAGCCAGGCGCCGGCGAAACCGCCGCTGTAGTAGGCGGTGTAGTACAGGCCGCTGGCCAGCGAGCGGCCCTGGGTGACGCGGTTGGCGATGAAGCTCACCGTGGCCGACTGGGTGATGAACACGCCGCACGAGGCCAGCGTCAGCGCCGCGACGATCCCCGCGGCCGACGGCAGCAGCGTGAGCAGCACGCCCAGCGCCGACGCGAGCACCGACAGCAGGATGGTGCGCCGCGCGCCCAGCCGCGGGATCAGCCGCCCGGCCAGCGGCGTGACGGCCACGCCCACCAGGTACACGGCGAACACGTTGGCGAGTTGCGCGGCGTTGAAGCGGTACGGCGCGGCCGCCAGGTGGAAGTTGACGAAGGTGAACATGCCGACCTGGGCGAACAGCACCGTGAAGCCGAGCGCGCACGCCGCCTGCAGCCCGGGGTGCCGCAGCAGCTCGCGCAGCGTCCGCAGGGTTTCGTCGACGCGGGTGTTCGGCACGAAATGACGCGAGGGCGGCAGCACGCGCCACACCAGCACGGCGCCGGCCAGGTTGAGCAGGCCCAGCACGGCGAACGCCGGCCGCCAGGCCATGAGCTCGGTCAGGTGCCCGAGCAGAAAACGCCCCAGGAACCCGCCCAGCACGTTGCCGGTGATGTACATCGTCATCACGCGCACCATCGCCGGGCCGCGGAACTCCTCGCCGATGTAGGCGATGGTGACCACCGTCACGCCCGGCACCGCCAGCCCCTGCAGAAAGCGCAGCAGCACCAGGCCGTGCACCGTCTGCACCTGGGTGATCAGCAGGGACGGCACCGCCAGCGCGAAGACGCAGGTCACCACCATCCATTTGCGCCCCAGCGCGTCCGAGGCCATGCCCATGAACGGCGAGATCAGCGCCACCGCGAGCACCGTCGCGCCCACGGCGGTGCCGATCTCGACCACGGTCGCATTCAGGTCGCGCTGCAGATCGGGCAGGATCGATTGCACCGAGTACACCTGCAGAAACGCGAACACGCCGACCAGGCCGAACGTCAGCACGAGCAGCAGGCCCGGGCGATGGCGGTGGTCCGCAGGTTGGGCGGGGGGTGGAGCAGCAGGCATGGACACGGCGACGACGGCGAGCGCCAGTCACCAGTCACATCCGGCCGTGCGCAGGTGCCCAGTTTACGGAAGTTCGGATGAGCTCATCACGCATCCTGGATGAGCCGCTTCCCAAGGCTGACCACATCGTCCTTGGCATACCCAATGCGCTCGTAGAAGTCCAGCACCGCTTGATTCGAAGCGCGCACCTGCAAGTTGACCTTGGGGCAGCCTCGCGCTTCGAGCGCGGCCTCCGCATGCCGCATCAGCGCGCGGCCGATACCCGCTTTGCGGTGCTCCGGCATCACGGCCAGATAGTTGACCCAGCCCCTGTGCCCGTCGAACCCGGCCATGATGGTGGCGACGAGTTTTCCTGCGATCTCGCCCACCAGAAACAGTTCGGGTTGCGTCGTCAACTTGCGCGCGATGTCCTTGCGTGAATCGTTCCACGGGCGCACGAGATCGCAGCGGCGCCACAGGTCGATCACCGCTTCTTCGTCCGCCAGCGTGAAGGCGCGAATTTCCATTGGGCTACGCCTCATGCAACTCTTCGCGGAGCACCTTGCGCAAGACGGCAACGGTCAACGGACGATCATCCCCGGATTTGCCGCGCTTCTCTTTCAACCCGCCGCGCAGCGCGGCATTGATCGCCGTTTGGTAGCCGATGCCTTCGGCTTCGGCCTTGGCTCGGAAGTATTCGATGATGTCATCGTCGAGCATGATCGTGATGCGGGTCTTGCCCGGCGACGCGATGACCGCGCCCTTCTTGCCCATAGAAAAATCGTATTGCTTACGCATGGTATTGCCCCGATTCGCCGCGACTGGCCTTGCGCGCTGAGATCAACCTGACGCGGTCGCCGCGCGGCGTGTGGACCACGACCAGGATACGACCGAGAGCGTCCATGCCC
>JAFECV010000296.1 GCA_018241985.1 Pseudomonadota bacterium
ATTTCGCGCGGCGCTCGTCGGTCAGCGGGCCGCCGGCGAACTCGGTGGACAGCGCCGTGTCGGGGTTGAACACCGGGTTGATGCAGTTCACGCGGATGTTGTCGGGCCCGAGCTCGGCCGCGAGCGACTTGCTGGTCGTGATGACCGCGCCCTTCGAGCCGTTGTACCAGGTCAGGCCCGGGCGCGGGCGCACGCCGGCGGTCGACGCGATGTTGATGAAGCTGCCGCCGCCGTTCGCGCGGAACGCCGGCACCGCGTGGATGGTTGCGAGGTAGATGCTCTTGACGTTGACCGCATAGACCCGGTCGAACTCTTCCTCGCTCACTTCGAGCGCGGGGCGATTCCGGTGCGTCCAGCCGGCGTTGTTGACCATCGCGTCGAGCCGGCCGTGGCGTTCCAGCGCGGCGTGGACCAGCGCTTTCATGTCGGCGGATTTCGTCACGTCGGCGGCGAAGAACGACGCCTGGCCGCCGGCCGCGACGATGCTCTCGACCACGCGCTGGCCGTGCGCGGCGTCGATGTCGTTCACGATGACGCGCGCGCCTTCCTCGGCCAGGCGCACCGCGATGCCGCGGCCGATGCCGCTGCCGGCGCCGGTGACGATGATGGATTTATCTTGCACGCGCATGGCGGCGATCTCCATATGCTATTAAATATGTAGCTAACCGTGAACGGTTGGCGCTGGCTGTGGCTACTTTTTCTATAAATTTCGTCAGCCGTGGCGCACCGCGACCGTCTTCAGCGTGGTGAAACCGTACAGCGCCTCGAAGCCCTTTTCGCGCCCGTAGCCCGACGACTTGACGCCGCCGAACGGCAGCTCGACGCCGCCGCCGGCGCCGTAGTTGTTGATGAACACCTGGCCGCTCTTCAGGCCCCGCGCGACGCGGAACTGGCGCGCGCCGTCGCGCGTCCAGACGCCGGCCACCAGCCCGAAATGGGTCGCGTTGGCGAGCTCCAGCGCATGCTCCTCGTCGCGGAAGCTCATCGCGGCGAGTACCGGGCCGAACACTTCCTCCTGCGCGAGCCGATGCTCCGCCGGCACGTCGCGCAGCAGCGTCGGCGCCTGGTAGTAGCCGGTCTCGGGCGCCTCGTCGACGATCTGGCCCTGCGCAGCCATAGTGATGCCGGCCACCTGCGCGTCCGACAGAAAGTCCCACACCCGCTGCAGCTGGCTCTGGCGGATCAGCGGGCCGACGTCCAGGTCCATCGTCGCCGGGCCGACGCGCAGGTTCGAGAAGATCTTGCCCAGCCGCTCGAGCAGCGGTTCGTAAATCGACTGCTCGACCAGCAGCCGCGAGCCGGCCGAGCAGGTCTGGCCCGCGTTCTGCACGATCGCGTTGATCACCGCCGGCAGCGCCGCGTCCAGGTCGGCATCGGCGAACACGATCTGCGGGCTCTTGCCGCCGAGTTCGAGCGTGACCGGGCAGTGCCGCTCGGCCGCCGCCTGCTGGATCAGCGTGCCCACGCGCGGGCTGCCGGTGAAGCTGATGTGGTCCACGCCGGGGTGGCGCGCCAGCGCGTCGCCGACCTCGTGGCCGTAGCCGGTCACGATGTTGATCGCGCCGGCCGGGAAGCCGACCTCGGCCGCCAGCTCGGCGACCTTCAGCAGCGACAGGCAGGCGTCCTCCGACGGCTTCACCACGCAGCAGTTGCCGGCGGCGAGCGCGCCGCCGACGCTGCGGCCGAAGATCTGCATCGGGTAGTTCCACGGGATGACGTGGCCGGTCACGCCGTGCGGCTCGCGCCAGGTGAACACGCTGTAGCCGTTCTGGTAGGGCAGCGTCTCGCCGTGCAGCTTGTCGCAGGCGCCGGCGTAGAACTCGAAATAGCGCACCAGCGCCAGCGCGTCGGCGCGCGCCTGCGGCGTCGGCTTGCCGCAGTCGCGCTGCTCGATGCGCGCGAGTTCCTCGGCATGCTCGGCGATCTTCACGGACAGCTTCGCCAGCAGCCGCCCGCGCTCGGCCGCGCTGAACTTGCTCCACACCGCGTCGAAGCACTGGCGCGCGGCCTGCACCGCCGCGTCGATGTCCTGCGCGTTGCCGCGCTGCAATTCGTCGAAGGTCTGACCGTCGGATGGGTCGATCACCGGCAGCGTGCGGCCGGATGACGACGGGATCTGGGCATTGGCGATGTAGTTGAACTGCATGCGGCCGATTGTGCGCCAAGCCACTTCCGGCATCCGCGCAGAACGGGTTATCACGGGCTACCGGTCCGGCGATCGATCTGTTACGGTGCATTGCGGGAGTTGACGAAAGCGGCCGTGCCGAACGGGCGGCCTTGCAGGCGATGGCACCACTGGGCGAAATGATCGAGGCGATCTACGCCTCGCCGGTCGACGGCAGCGGCTGGCGCGACGTGATGCAGTTGCTGCGCGCGCGCTTCGGCAGCAACATGGAGGCGCTGTACTTCCTGGACACTGCCGACCAGCGCATGCGCATCGTCGAACTGCAGGGGGTTACGCCTGTCTGGCTCGAGCGATTCGACGCGGCGTACTTCCTTGCCGACAATCCCTGGGTGCATCACGCCTCGTGGGGGCAACAACCCGGCGCGGTCCGCACCGGCTGGCAACTGGCCGAATACACCGGCGACGCGGACGTGCTGCGGCGTTCCACCTACTTCAACGAGTGGATGCGACCGCAGCACTTCGAGCACATCATGGGCGTGACCTCCTATGCGCAGGACGGCGTGATCGCGAACATCTCCATGTTCCGGCCCCCCGACATGCCGCGGTTCGACGATGGCTTGATCCGCGAAATGCAGGCGCTGACCCCGCATATCCAGCGCGCGTTCGGGTTCTGCATGCGGCTCGAGTCGGCCACGCAGTCCGAGCGCCTGGGCCTCGCGCTGCTCGACACGCTGGCCGAAGGGTTTGCGCTGGTCGACGGGCACGGCCATCTGCACCATGCCAACCCGGTGCTCGAGGGCTGGCTGCGCACGGGCGACCTGCTCGAGGCGAAGGCCGGGCGGCTGCAGGCACGCGCGCCGACCGCGGCGCAGCAGCTGACCGCGCTGATCGCCGACACCGCGCTCGGCCTTGCGCCGCACCCCGGCGGCGTCGATCTGGCGGGCCCCGGCGGGCGCGTGCTGAATGCCAAGGCGATGCCGGTGCGCGGTGCGAACCTGCGCTACCTGCCGCCGCGCACCTACGTGCTGCTGATGTTCAGCGAGCCGCGCGCCGACGATGCGGCGCGGCTGCAGCAGGCCGGCGAGCGCTACCGCCTCACGCGGGCCGAGCAGCGGCTGGCGCTGCACCTCGCGGCCGGTACCAGCCTGCGTGACGCGGCCGAGCGCTGCGGCATCGGCTACGGCACCGCGCGCGGCTACCTGAAGCTACTGTTCCAGAAGACCGGCACGCACCGCCAGGGCGAGTTGGTGGCGCTGCTGCTGGGCCGGGAACAGCCGGGCTGACCCTGCGGTAAGTCCCTCCCTGGGTCCCTCCCATTTGGGGGGCGACGGGGCGGCGTGCGCGCCCTAAATTTCTTTCATGACCTTGGCATTGCGGAAGAAATGACGAAGGAGGTTGAGATGAACCGCACCCGATATTGCGCAATCCGGATGCTGGCGATCTGTGCAGCACTCAGCGTGCCGGGCCTGGCTGGCGCCGAGAACGTGCTCGACAAGCTGAACGAGGTGTTGCAGCACCTGCCCAAGCCGCCGGCGGCCACACAGACCGCACCCGCGGCCACGCCGGTGAACACGGCGATGTCGGCGCAGGCACCCGCTG
>JAFECV010000297.1 GCA_018241985.1 Pseudomonadota bacterium
GGATCGGGTGCATCGCGGGTGTAGGCCTGGATCACGCCGCCGGCCGCGTTGCCGTACAACGCGGCGAACGGCCCGCGGATGACCTTGATCGCCCCGACGGTCGGCAGGTTGATGATCTGCGACTGCCCCTGACCGTCGGGCATGGTGAGGGGAATGCCGTCGAACGTCATGTAGACGCCCTGCACGCCGAACGGTGAATCGGCGCCGAAGCCGCGCAGCGAGATCTGCAGATCCTGCGCATAGTCCTGCCGGTTGTTGGCGATCAGTCCCGGCACCTGGCTCAGGCTCTCCGACAGGTTGACCTGGGGCTTGCCTTCGGTGAGCGCGCGCCGGTCCAGCACCTGCGCGGTCGAAGGCAGCTGCACGGCGTCGGCGCCGTAGCTGATGCCCTGCACGGTCACGGTGGAGAGGGTCGGCGGCGTCGATGACGTACCCGCCGGCGCCCCCGCGTCCTGCGCGCATGCGACGCCCGCGCACGCGAACGCACCGAGCGCAACACAGCCCAGCGCGCGCCGGCGCCGACTCGTTGCATTGCGGATCACGGCACGGCGAGCGCTCATTTCACGTAGGAATTGAACGACGTCTGGATGTTCTCGGCCGCATCGTTGGTCAGCTTCTTGCCGTTGGGCGAGTAGCCGTTCTCGTGCAGCAGGTAGGCGAGGATGTCCGCGTACTCCTGCGGCTTGAGCTGCCCCGGCTTGTCGGCGGGCATGTTGGTGGTCATGTACTGGTACAGGCCGCCGATGGTCACCGGTGAATTGCTCGCCGGCTGGAACCCACCACCCCGCAGCGCCGGCCCCACATTGCCTTCGAGCTTCGCGCCATGGCACTTGGCGCAGTCGGTGGCGTAGAGCTTCGCGCCGTCGCTGACCTGCTGCTTGCTGAACGGCGCCGCGTGCCCGCCTGCCGGACCGTCGTGGCTGACCAGGGCGATGTGAAAGCGCAGGCCCGCTGCGTCGGCACTGCGCACCGCCACTGCGGCGGTCGACTCGGCTCGGCTATGCGACGCGGGCAGTTGCCATGGAGCCGCGAGGCGGTCGAGCGCACCGGTCTGGCGCAGCCGCGCGAGCGACCCCGAGATGCGCTCGATCAGCGCCGCGTTGCGCGGCGCGGCGACGAAGGTCAGGTGCCAGTCGGACAGGTCGTTTGCAGTGCGGGTCACCGTGAAGCGGGTGCCCGGGTGCTGTCGCTGGTAGTCGACCAGCAGCGGATACCAGGTGATGCCGGCTGCGACGCGACCACCGACCACCGCGCGGATCACGTCGCTGTCGGTGTTCTCCACGTCCTGCCGCGCCTTCTGCTGCTCGGCGATGATCTGCGCCGGCGACTCGAAGGTCACCGCCACCAGTTCGGGGGCGACGGCAGCGGGTCGCCCGTCGATACGGAACGTGACGAAGCTCGCGTCCGCGTAAGGCGCGGACACGGCGAGGTCGGCCGGCTTCAGGCTGTCGGTGGTGCTGACGGGCATGCCGGCAAACAGGTCGCAGGTGCTCTTGAGCACGCCCGTGATGCGGAAGCCCGACACCGGGTCGTCGGAATTGCCCGCGCGGAAGGCGACGATTTGGGCGCTCAGGCCGAGATCCTTGAAGACAGCCTTCGTGACCTGCTGGTCCAGCGCGCGGGTCGGACTGGCAGGGAAAGCGCAGACCTTCACGTCGTCGGCGCGCGCTGCCGGGGCGCAAACCAATGCTGCAGCGGCCATGCAGGACACGAATACCGCACGAGACTGGAAGATGCTCATGACAAACTCGCTGAAGGGGGGCCGCGCGCACGCGGCCCCGTCTAGCCATGGATACAGGGAAGACCGGTCGTCAGTCGGCGAGCGCGAACACGTACAGCGTGCCGCCGCGCGGAATGTTCTCGGTCATCTTGGCCATCGGGCCGCCCCAGATCGGGTTGGCGCCGCCGTAACCGGCCAGGATCGCGACGTATTCCTTCCCGTCGATCTCGTACACCGAAGGCTGGGCGACGATGCCGCTGGCCAGTTGCGGGCTTTCCCACAGCACCTTGCCGGTCTTGGTATCGAACGCGTACAGATGGCCCTGCAGCGAACCGGAGAACGCGATGCCGCCGGCCGTCGTGGTCACGCCGCCGTTCCACGGCGTGTCGCTCCAGTGACCCCAGAGCTTCTTGCCGGTGTTCACGTCGATGCCCTGCACCTCGCCATAGCCCTGGCTGCCCGGCTCGGGAATGACGGTGAAGCCCTCGCCGAGGTACGGCAGGCCCTGCAGGTAGCTGACCTTGGTGCCGTTGAAAGTGCCGCAGGAGTGCTGGGCCGGTACGACCGCGATGTGGTTGTCGGGGTCGTACGACATCGACCACCAGTTCTTGCCGCCGAGGAACTCGGGGCAGGTCGTGATCGTGGTGCCGACCTTCGGGTACTTCGTCGGATCGTTGATCGACTCGCCGTTCTTGTCGTAGCCGGTCACCGACTCGGCTTTGACGTACGGTTCGGCGTAGATCAGCTTGCCGTTGGTGCGGTCGATCGCGAAGAAGTAGCCGTTGCGGTCGGCATGGATCAGCGCGTCGTAGTCCTTGCCGTTGTAGTTGACGTTGGCTCGCAACGCGGTGTTGACGCCGTCATAGTCCCAAGTGTCGTGCTGCGTGTACTGATAGTGCCACTTGATGTCGCCGTTCCCGCCGTCGAGCGCCAGCACCGAGTCCGAATACAGGTTCTTGCCCGGACGCAGTTCGGCGAGCCACGGGCCCGGGTTGCCGACGCCCCAGTACAGCGTCTTGCTCTCGGGATCGTAAGTGCCGGTCAGCCATGCCGGCGCGCCGGCATGCTGGTAGGCGCCTTTCGGCCAAGTGTCGCCGCCCGGTTCGTCCGGCGCCGGCACGGTGAACTTCTTCCACGCCATGTTGCCGGTCTTCGCGTCCAGCGCCGCGATGAAGCCACGCGCGCCGTATTCGCCGCCGGAACTGCCGACATAGATCTTGTCGTTCGCCGCCAGCGGCGCGAGCGTGAACGCGTAGCCTATGCCCGGATCGAACAGTTGCTTGGTCCACTTGATCTTGCCGGTCTGCGCGTCAAAGGCCCTGACCTTGCCGTTCAGCATCGCCATGTACAGGTCATCGCCGTACAGCGCGACGCCGCGGTTGACCACGTCGCAGCAGACGGTCTTGGTCGCGATCTTCTGGATCTTCTCGTCATAGCTCCAGCGCACCTTGCCGGTCTTGGCGTCGAACGCATACAGGTGATCCATCGGCGTGGTCACGAACAGGTAGTCGCCGTTGACGACGGGCACGGACTCGAAGCCCTGGGTCAGTTCCTTCGGGAAGCTGTGCGACCAGACCATCTTGAGCTTGCCGACGTTGCCGGTGTCGATCTGCTTCAGCGGCGAGTGGCTGTCGCCGCCGTAGCCGTGGTAGTAGGTCAGCCATTCGCTGCTCTTCGCCGAGTCGTCCAGGCGCTGCTGGGTCACGGCCGGATACGCGGCCCAGGCGGTCGCCACGGTGCCGGCCGACAGCAACGCGCCGAGCGCAAGCCGGTGCAGCCGTGTGCGACCGCGTGTCGATGGAATCTTCATCTTGGTGTCTCCATTCGGTTGAGTGAGTCAAAGCTGACCCAGGGCCCGGCCGGACGACGCCCGGCGGGATCGAAGCCGCACGCCTGCTCGCGCGGCCGGCGTCGTGCACGAGGCACGGCATCGGTGGCCTGCGGCGTGAATCGCAGGCAGTATTTCGGGAGGCGGGTCGCGCGGCGTCATG
>JAFECV010000298.1 GCA_018241985.1 Pseudomonadota bacterium
ATCCCGGCGGCGGCCAGGGCGCCTCAACCCAGGTTCATCGCCATCACGATCAGTCGAAGGAACATCATGCTGCACAAATCATCCCGACCTGCGATCGGTAACAAACGCAACGGCAACCATGTCGCACTCCGAAGCAATGACGTACTGCGCTGGACCTCGATGCTGCCGGCGCTCGCTTCGATGCTCGACACGCGCGCTTCGCCGCATCCCTCCGCGTCGATGCCGATCGCTTTGCGGCAGCCGGAGCCTGAAGCGGAATGCCCGACGCGAACCCTTCGTACCTTCATCGTCGACGACAGCATGCTCATTCAAGGCGCCTTGACGACGGCGCTCGAGGATATGGCTCCGGTGACGGTCGTCGGCCATGCGGCCGAGGAAGCCGCGGCAGCGGACTGGCTTGCGGCGCACGCGGGCGACTGCGACCTGATCGTGCTCGACATCTGGCTGCGCACCGGCAATGGCCTGGGCCTGCTCGAACGCGAGGTCTTCAGGACCTTCCAGGGCAAATGCGTGGTCTTCACGAACCACGCCAGCCCCGAGCTGGAAAAGAGCTGCCGGATGCTGGGCGCCGACGCGCTGTTCAGCAAGGCGGACGGATTCCACCAACTGCTGTCGTACTGCGCCGAACTCGCGAAGGATGAATTCGAGAAGGATGGGGCGCGCTACGCGATCAGGCCGTTCTTCAACGCGTAGTAGGTGAGGTCGCTGTTCGACGACAGCTGGAGCTTCTGCACGATGCGGGTCCGATAGGTCGATACCGTTTTCGCGCTCAGCGCCATCGAATCGGCGATCTCGCCGATCGTCGCGCCCTTGGCGAGCCGCAGGAAGACCTGCAATTCCCGCTGCGACAGCAGCTCGTGGGGCGCCTTCGCGCTGTGGTCGAGCAGGTTGGTCGCGAGCAATTCAGCCATCGCGGGCGTGATGTACCGGCGCCCGCTGGCCACCGTGCGAATGGCCGCGGCGATCTCGTTCGGGTCCGCGGTCTTGGACAGATACCCGGCGGCGCCCTGGCGCATCAGGTAGGTCGCGTAATGGCGCGCCGGAAATCCGCTCAGGATCAGCACCGGCAGTTCGGGATCGCGCGCCTTGATCGCGGCGAGCACGTCGACGCCGCTCTCGCCAGGCAGCGAGATGTCGAGCAGGATCACGTCGGCCTGCTTTTCGCGCACGATTTCCATCGCGCCGCGACCATCACCGGCCTCGGCGGCGATTTCGATGTCTGCGTGCGTTTCGAGAAACCGGCGCAGACCGGCCCGAACAATGGCGTGATCGTCGATGATGGCCACGCGAATCATTTCGGGCCTTTCGCCTCTAAGCCATAACGAGATTCTAGAACCCGACAATAACAATGTTTGCAACAAAAAAGTCCGATTGGCATCCGCTATTGCTTTTGTTTCTGGGGCTGGCGGTGATCGCGCTGGCGCTGATCAACGAGGTGGCCTACCGGCGCGCGACGAACAACGCGGCGCGGCGGGGCGAGGTTCTCGCCGTGTTGGAAGAAACACGCTCGCTCGCGCAGGCGATCGACGATGCCGGCTCCAGCGAGCGCCTGTACCTGCTAGCCGGCGATAGCGAACATCTGCGCCTTGCGCGCGGCGCAGAGTTGGGCGCAAACCAGCATCTGCGGTGGCTGACGACGCATTACCAGCGCAGGCCGTTTGCGCAGCTCCTGGTGACCCAGCTCACGGCCGCATGCCAGGCCAGGCTCGCACTGCTGAAGCACGCGACCGAGCTTCGCAGTGAAGGGCGGTCGGCCGACGCGCTGCAACTCGTCTCGACCGATCACTCCGCCAGCGCGGTGCATGCGGCGCTGAGCGCGGTCGAGGCCGCGGAGCTGCAGCGCGCCCATTCACTGCGCGATCAGAGCAATACGGCCCTCGTCATCGAACGCTTCGGCATCGACCTGATGGCGCTGCTGACCCTGATGATGCTGGGGCTCCTCGCCCTGCTGTCGAGAAAACGCGCCGCCGACCAGGCGCGCCACGAGCAGGAACTGCAGCAGGAACGGGACCAGTTCGAGGAAAAGGTCCACAGCCGCACGGCGGAGCTCGCGGACCTGACCCTGCACCTGCAGACCGCGCGCGAAGACGAGCGCACCCGCATCGGCCGCGAACTGCACGACGAACTCGGCTCGCTGTTGACCGCGGCGAAGATCGACCTCGAATGGATCCGGCACAGCGGCGGCGGCAGCGAGCCGTACGACATCGCCGAGCGCTTGCACCATGTCGGAGGGCTGCTCGACGGCAGCGCCGCGGTCACGCGGCGCATCGTCGAGGACCTGCGGCCCTCCGCGCTGGTCCACCTCGGCCTCGCGCCGGCGCTGGAAAACCTCGCGACCGATTTCGGCAACACCACGGGCATCTCGGTCGCGACCGATCTTGCGCCGGTGCAGTTGACCGAATCCGGCCGGATCACCGCGTTCCGCATCGTGCAGGAAAGCCTGACCAACGTGGCAAGGCACGCGCACGCGCTGCATGTCAGCGTCAGCCTTCAAAGCGTCAACGACCGCGCCGTGATCGTGGTGCGCGACGACGGCCGGGGCTTCGACGCTTCGTCCGTGCGCCGGACCTCGCATGGCCTGCGGGGCATGCTGTTTCGCGCCAGGTCCGAAGGCGGCGGGCTGCGCGTGGATTCACGGCCGGGCGCGGGCACGCGCGTCGAAGCGCAGTTGCCGCTGCGCACGCCCGAAGCCCAGGTGCCGACCACGCAGCCTTGAATCGCGCGGCATCGCCGCGCCGGATCGCGGCGAGTCAGGCAATGGCCGCTTCGTTCACGGCCCGCGCCAGCACTGGCGCCAGCGCGCGCCCGGTGTGCGTGCCCAGCCGCACCACCTGCTCGGGCGGCGCCGCCGCGACGACGCGCCCGCCCTGCTCGCCGCCGTCGGGCCCGAGGTCGATGATCCAGTCGGCCTCGGCGATCAGGTCCAGGTCGTGCTCGATCACGAGCACGCTGTGGCCGCCGTCGACGAGCCGGTGCAACACCCGGATCAGCCGCTCGACGTCGGCCATGTGCAGGCCGACCGTCGGCTCGTCGAGCACGTACAGCGTGTGCGGCGCCCGCCCGCGCCGGGCCGCCCCAAGCAGGCGGTCCCCCTCGGGGGGCGGCGCCGAAGGCGCCAGGGGGCCGTCAGTCTGGCCGCGGCGTGCGATGTCGTCACGCACCTTCGCCAGTTCGGTGACCAGCTTGATGCGCTGCGCCTCGCCGCCGGACAGCGTCGGCGACGGCTGGCCGAGCGCGAGGTAGCCGAGCCCGACGTCCTGCAGCAGCTTGAGCGGATGGGCGATCGCCGGCATCGATGCGAAGAACTCGACCGCCTCGTCCACCTCCATCTGCAGCACCTCGCCGATGCTCTTGCCGCGCCAGCTCACCGCGAGCGTCTCCGGGTTGAAGCGCGCGCCGCGGCAGGTCTCGCACGGCACCTTCACGTCGGGCAGGAAGCTCATCTCTATGGTGCGCAGGCCCTGGCCCTCGCAGGCATGGCAGCGGCCCTCGCCAGTGTTGAACGAGAACCGGCCCGGCCCGTAGCCGCGCGCCTTCGCCTCCAGCGTGTCGGCGAACAGCCGGCGAATGTTGTCCCAGAAGCCGATGTAAGTAGCGGGGCAGCTGCGCGGCGTCTTGCCGATCGGAGTCTGGTCGACTTCGAGCACGCGCTGCAGCGCCTCGTAGCCCGAGACGCCGTCGCAGCCGACCCAGGCCGGATGCGCGCCCTG
>JAFECV010000299.1 GCA_018241985.1 Pseudomonadota bacterium
CGCCGAAGTCCGGCAGCGGCTCGGCCAAGCCAGTCTACGCACGCTTCATCCCGCGCGAAGATCTGCATTCCTTTTCTCCCTGGCAGCCCGGTGCCATTGACCCGTCCGCGCAGCCTCCCGTGGCGCGATCCGATGCGACGAGCGCGGAAGACTGCACCGCGCAGGCGGATGCCGAACGGCAGGCCGGCTACCAGGACGGTTACCGGGATGGCCTGGCGGCGCTCGAGAGCTTCAAGCGCAGCCATGCAGCCCAGGTGGCCTCCCAGGTCGGGGATGTCGTTTCCGCCTTTCAGCAACAGATCGATGCGTTGGAAGAGAACCTGGCGCAACGCCTGGCCGGCGTCGCACTGTCGCTCGCGCACCAGGCGGTGCGCAGCGAGCTAGCGCTGCGACCGCAACTCGTGATCGACGTTGCACAGGAAGTGCTGGGCATGCTGCTGCCGTCGGCCCGGCGGATCGTTCTTCGCGTCAACCCCGAGGATCACGCGTTGGTCGCACAGGGAGTGCAGGAGCCGCTGCTCGCGTGCGCGGGCCGTTTGCTGGCCGACGCACAGATCGCACGCGGCGGCTGCGTCGTCGAATCGGATATCGGCGTGATCGATGCCGGAGTCCAGGCGCGTTGGCAGCGTGCCGCCGCCGCGCTGGGCCGCGACGCGACCTGGGACGGCGACGATGCGGCCTTGCCGCCGCAGGAGCAACCATGAAGGTGATGCCGGATCGCTGGATGCGCTACCTGGACGACTTGCACGACTACGCCAGCGTACCGCTGCCGTTGGAAGTTCAGGGTACGCTGGTGCGCGTGGCCGGCCTGGTGCTGGAGGCCGTCGGAATCCGCGTGCCCGTGGGCTCGGTGTGCGAGGTGCGCATGGAGGGCGTTCCGCCGGTACTCGCGGAGGTGGTTGGCTTCTCCGACGATCGCGCCTATTTGATGCCCACCGGCGAAGTGCAGGGCCTCGCCAGCGGTGCGCGCGTGGTACCGCATCACGCGCCGGTGGTCGCGCCGATGCTCGGGCAATCCAACCATCCTTGGCGCCGCAGCGAGGACCGGACTCGACACCTGCCTGTCGGCGACGGTCTGCTGGGCCGCGTTGTCGATTCCCAGGGGCAACCGCTGGACCGGCTGGGATCGATCACCCGCGTGCGCAACGAGCCGCTGGTGCGCCGCCTGATCAATGCGATGGACCGTGATCCGGTGCGTGAGCCGCTGGACACCGGCGTACGCGCTATCAACGCGATGCTCACCGTCGGCCGTGGCCAACGCATCGGCCTGTTTGCAGGGTCGGGCGTCGGCAAGTCCGTGCTGCTGGGCATGATGGCCAAGTACACGGCGGCCGACGTGATCGTCGTCGGCCTGATCGGCGAGCGCGGGCGTGAAGTCAAGGAATTCATCGAGGACATCCTCGGCGACGAGGGGCTGGCGCGTGCCGTCGTGGTGGCTGCGCCGGCCGATGCGCCGCCGCTCACCCGCATGCAGGGCGCGAGCTACGCGACCGCGATCGCCGAGCACTTCCGCGACCGTGGTCAGCATGTGCTGCTGCTGATGGATTCGTTGACGCGCTATGCGATGGCGCAACGCGAGATCGGACTGGCGATCGGCGAGCCGCCGGCCACCAAGGGTTATCCGCCAAGCTGCTTCGCCAAGCTGCCGCGGCTGGTGGAGCGCAGCGGCAACGGATTGAACGGTTGCGGTTCGATCACCGCTTTCTATACCGTGCTGTCCGAAGGCGACGACCAACAGGATCCGATCGCCGACGCGGCGCGTGCAATCCTGGACGGGCACATCGTTCTCTCGCGCGAATTGGCCGAGGCGGGGCACTATCCGGCCATCGATATCGAACGCTCGGCCTCGCGCGTGATGCACAACGTGGCCGAGGCCGAGCACATCCATGCGGCGCGGCGCTTTCGCCAACTCTGGTCGCGCTACAACAAGGCGCGCGACCTGATCCAGCTCGGTGCCTACGCCGCCGGCCACGATGCCGAACTGGACATCGCCGTGCGCAGCCACGCCGACATGCTGAGCCTGCTGCGGCAGGACATGAGCGAGTCGGCGTCATTGGCGGCCAGCGTGCTGCGGCTGCAGCAGGTCGCCCTGCAATGAACTTTCCCGGAGAACCACGATGAGCAGCCGTCTGCAACCGCTTCTGACCTTGCTGGAACAAGCCGAGCGCGAGCGCGATCTCGCGGTCGGTGAAGAACTTCGGGCGCGGCAGACCCTGAAGGTGGCACTTCAGCAGGCGGAACGGCTATCGGTCTACCGGCAGGAGTACGAGCAGCGTTGGGGGGGGCAATTTCGGCAAGCCAGTGCCATTGAGGTGGTGCGCTGCTACCAGGAATTCATGGGGCGGCTCCAGCGTGCGGTGGATCAGCAGCAGCAGCAGATCGCTCTGGCTACGGTGAAACTGGAGTCGGCGCGTACGGCGCTGCGCCGTCATGAGATGCGTGTGGCTCCGGTGCGCAAGCTGATCGAGAACCGCCGCCGGGAGGCGGCCCGCGAAAACGACCGGCGGGAGCAGCGGGTCAATGACGAACTCGCTGCCCGCAACGCCTCGCGCTCCGAGGTGATGCGCGGTCACGTGCAGTCCGGCGGAGTCATGCCAGCATGATCCAGCCAAGCCTGTGTGGCCTTGCGCCGCTCCCGACGGTGGGTCGCGCCGGCGTATCGGGGAAGACAGATCTGCGGCCATTCATCGGGCGTGCTGCCGTCGACGAAGCGTAGAACATCCTCGATGGACCCGTTGTCTGCTCCTTCTGCCAGCACCCAGGTGCCGACGCCATCCGAGGCGTGTGCCACCGACGAGGTGACCGGCAGCGAGCCCAGTTTTTCCAGCCTGATGGATGCGCAGCTGAATGCGCCGGCGCCCGAGGCACGGGGCCAGAGCGCCGGCGCTTCAGACACGGGCAATGCGAGCGATCCGCATGACGGCACGAGCAGGCCATCGCAGCAGGGCCACGATCGGCTGCAACGGCGCGATCAGCAGCAGGACTGCCATCGGCCACAGGTGCCGCGCCCGCCGTCGACGACCCCGCCCCACGACGTGCAAGAAACCGAAGATGCCGCGTCGTCGCCAGGCGATGTTCGTTCGCGCATCGGGGCTCGTGACGGCCACGCCGCCGCGGCCGACGCCCGACCGCTGGCGGACTGGATTGCGAGCTTGCTGGGCAATCCCACTGCAGCCGTCACGGCCGCGGGGCAGCCCGGGCTGGCGCGCGATGTTGGCGTGAGTGAGGCAACCGCAGTCGACGAACCCCCGGTTGGCGCCGCAGCTCGGCATCCGGACGGCATGGCGCGGCGCATGGGTGGTGCCCGCCCGGACGCGGCCAGGGTAGGAGAGACTCGGATGTTGCTGGCGCCCGTCGCGACAGAGGTCGCATCGGCGGGCCTCGTGGCGGATGCATCGTCGGCACGAGTCTCTCCGTCCGAGCATACCGACGTCGGCGGCGCTTCAGCTCAGCGACCGACCGCGGATGCGGCGGTCGCCGCACTGAGTGCCACTGGGTTGCTCCCGGGAGCGCAGCCCAGCGCTGCCGGCACCGAGGTAGCGGTGCAGATCGCTACGCCCACGCGCGCTGCCGAGTTTCCGGGCATGCTGGCCTCGCAGGTGAGCGTGCTCGTCAAGGATGGCGTGAAAGAGGCTCAGCTGCACCTCAACCCACCCGAGATGGGGCCGATCTCGGTGCAGATCGCAATGGACGGCACT
>JAFECV010000029.1 GCA_018241985.1 Pseudomonadota bacterium
CTCACCCAGGCACGGGACTCACTCGCCCAAGCTCAGCAGATGCTGGCGCCGGCCGACGGCACCCTGCTGTCTGCTCTTCGATCCAGTGAAGACCAGACCTGGCGAACCCACCTCGCGCGCGTGATTGACCCGCGGCTTCTTGGCCACACGGAGCTGACTCCCCACCTCGCTGAGGAGGGAGCTTCATCGCTGTACGGCTGGTCCCTCAACACGGCGGCCCTGCCCGCTCCCGACTGGGCCGACGACGAATCGGCGCGCCAGGCCATCGCAGAGTGTCAGGACCGTGTTGTACGGGCTGAGGCTTCGGTCAAGGCTCAGGAGGCCGCCCTAAAACAGGCAGAAGGTGTTCGCAGAGCGGCGGAGAGCGCCCACCAAACCGACGAAGGCCTCCTCAATGCCAAGAACGCCAGGACCGAGGACCTCGTTGGTCGCCAATCATCTGCGAGCCAGAGGGTGCAAAAGGAACGGGACGCCTCCCAGAGCCAAGCCTCGACTGAAATCACGCGCCTTGATCGTGAAATCAGCGAAATCGATCAGAAACTGAATCGCCTCAAAGGCGACAGGGCCCACCGTGCAAACGCCATCAACCGCGCCAAGGCATCGGTGATGCGTTGGAGTGTCGGCCGTGATTCCTGCAAAATCCGCAGAAAAGCAGCTATGTATTTGATTTAACTAAGATTTTTTACCGACTGTATGAACGCCAGGGCCTAGAGCTTGGAGCGAAAGCGACGTGTTGCTGCGCTATTCGAGTTTAAGGACGGTACCGTGCGGCCATGCCCCGTGGTCTCCAGTTAGCTCAGGTGCTTGCCCACCAGCCCGGTCATCTCGAACATGGTGACTTCATCCTTTCCGAAGACGGCCTTGAGCTTGGTGTCCGCCAGGATGTTTCGCTTGTTCTTCGGGTTCTGCAGGTTGTTGGCCTTGATGTACTCCCACATGAGCTTCACAACTTCGGTGCGGGGTTGCGGCGTTGCACCGATCACAGCGGCCAGCTCGGCGCTGGGAGTGAGGGCACGGTTGAATGCGGTGTGCTTCTTGGCAGTGGTCATCTGAGACTCGAAACCGATCGATGTCATCTCGGCGAAGCCAACCTCGCCAAGCTCAACCTTTTCGCCGCACCGGTCACAAGATCCTCATGGCGCGGCGGCGCTGCAGTGCGCCAGGAACTCCGTGGTCGCGCGGCCCAGCCGCTTTTCGCGGTGCAGCACGATGGCGAGCTTGCGGTTTGCTTTGGGCAGACGTGTTTGCAGTTCGACCAGGTGCCCGTCTTCCACGCTTTGCGTCACTGCGTGGCGCGAAAGGCAGCCGAGGCCATCGCTCGCCGCCACCACGCGCTTGATCGCTTCGGTGCTGCCAAGTTCGAAGCCGACGCGCACCTGGTCTAGATTTTTCAGCAACCACTCATCCGCGATCTGGCGTGTGCCGGAGCCACGTTCTCGCAGTACCCAGGTGGCGTCGGCCAACTGGCGGGCCGTCGCGCAGCGATTCGCCAGCGGGTGGTCCGGTGCAGCGAGGATCACCATTTCGTCATCCAGCCAGGGCCGCACGACCAGGTCGGAATGCGTCTGCGACCCCTCGACGAAGCCGATGTCGACGTCCAGGGCAGCCACCGCGGCGATCACTTCGCTGGTGTTGCCTATGCGCAGATGGATGTGGCTCTTGGGGTGCTGTTGCGTCCATTGCGCCACCAGGCTGGGCAACAGGTATTCGCCGATTGTGAAGCTGGCAGCGACCAGCAAAGGCGCGGCGTGCTCGTCCGTGAACAGGGCTTGAACCTCGGCCGCCTCCTCAACCAGGGCCTGGGCCTTGGGCAACAGCGCGCGCCCGTTCTCGTTGAGCAGCAGGCGCCGGCCGATGCGGTCGAACAGTTCAACGCCCAGTGCCGCCTCGAGTTCGGCCAGCGAGGTGCTGGCCGCTGATTGCGAGCGTGCGATCAGATCGGCCGCCGCACGTGTGCTGCCGCCACGCGCCGTGGCCAGAAAGACTTCGAGCTGACGCAGGTTGAGGCGCAGGCGCTGGAAGGATTGTTGATTGAATTTATCGATCATTCTGAACGATATTATCCGCTTTTTTATTTAATGACTTTTGCCTATTCTCTATTCATTGAGGGGCATAGCCCTCCCACGCATGCCCAACGCGGGCTGTTCGAAAGAGGTTACCTGTGTTCAAGTTCCTGTCGCCAAGGTCAACCGCCCACACGGCCCACCACGCTTGGATGCCGCAGCACCTGCTGCAACTTTTCCCCGGTGCCGCCTTGTGTTGTGTGATTGCGATGGCCGCCACCCTGGTGTCCACGCTGCATGGCGGGCCACAGTTCTTGTATGCCCTGTTCTTTGGTGTGGCTTTTCACTACCTCAGCCATGACGCCACGACCAGGCCTGGTATCGAATTCTGCTCGCGTACCGTGCTGCGCCTGGGCGTCGGCCTGCTCGGTGCGCGCATCACGGCGAGTCAAATTGCAGGCCTGGGCTGGAGCACTGCGGCGATCGTCATCGCCGCCGTCGTGACCACGCTGCTGTGTGGGATGCTGTTGGGACGTCGGCTGGGGATGAACCGCGCGCAAGCGGTGTTGTCGGGTGGCTCGGTCGCCATCTGCGGCGCGTCGGCGGCGCTGGCGATTTCGGCGGTGCTGCCACGCAACAAAGACAGTGAACGCTTCACTCTGATGGTGGTGGTGACCGTGACCGTGCTGTCCACCCTGGCCATGGTGGCCTATCCCCTGATCGCCAAAGTTTTGCACCTGCCGCCGGAGCTGGCCGGCCTGTTTCTTGGTGGCACCATTCATGACGTGGCGCAGGTTGTCGGCGCGGGTTACATGTTGAACCATGAAACGGGTGACTACGCCACCATCGTCAAGCTGTTCCGGGTGTCCATGCTGGTCGTGGTCGTGGTGGTGGTGTCCAGCATGTTCAAGAAAGAGCGCGAGCAGTCACAGGATGGCACGACTGCGGTCAAGCAGGCGTTGGCACCCTGGTTTTTGTGGGTTTTTGTGGCCCTTGTGGCTCTCAACTCAACGGGCGGAGTGCCCGTGGCCGTTCAGGAGGGCCTGAACCATGTGTCTCGAATTTGTCTGGTCGTCGCCATTTCGGCCTTGGGCATCAAGACCTCGTTCCGGCAATTGGCCCTCGCCGGATGGAAACCGTTCGCCTTGCTGCTGGTTGAAACCCTGTGGATGGCCGCGTTTGTGCTGGCTGCGATTTATCTGAGACCCTGAGCGGGTCCCCGGCGTCCACCAGACCGTGGCCAAAGCGCTGTGTGTCAAGGGCCAGCGGCGCGGCGAACTGAGCCCAGGTTTTCCTGGGGCCCAAGATCAAGCGGGATCGGAGTGTGCGTGAGCCGGCCGTGGCACGCCGCGCGGGGTCCAGTGCCTGAGAACCTATAAAAACTGGATCTTTTAATTATGCCGGTTTGCCACAAAAGTAGAGATCCTTCATACCGTCTCATTCGCCTACCTACGATGTACATCCCTCCACACTTCGATGAAACCCGACCTGAAGAACTGCCCAGTCCACACCAGCCACGCGTGCGTAGCTGGCTATCTCGCTGACGGTGGATTTGGAGATGCCGAGAGCGGCACCGATTTGGCGGGTGCTCAATGCCCCGGCGTGCAGCAGCTGCAGTGTGTGTCGTATTTTGCTCATGGTGACCCTGGGTGTGGGCATTGCTGGTTCCGGTCAAAAAACCGGTCAGCGTATGCCTCGTTTGGGTCACTCAGAACACCCTCAGGTGTCCGCCATCAAAATGGAATGCTGTCCGCCATCACCGTGGAACGGTGTCCGCCATGGCGGTGGAACGCTGTCCGCCGTCAGCCTGGAATCGTGTCCGCCATCGCGTGGAATACGCAGGAAGACCGTGACCGCTGCATGGAAGCCGGCATGAACGACTACCTGACCAAGCCGCTGTATGTCGCCGCACTGACGCTGGCGCTGGAGCGCTGGATGGACCAGCCGGGCGTGGGTGGCAGCGCAAGCGCCGTGGATACAGCCCCGGCCGTAAACGCGGTCCAGGATGCGGAGCCGGCGCTGATGGACTTCGAGCGCCTGGCGCAGTTCAAGGGTATGCGTCCGGTGAACCCATATTGAGATAGCCCGTTCAAGCAGGCATCGTGTGCACGATGGAGATCATGCACACCATGTCGAGCGAGGCGAACGCACCAACGCCGAAGCGGCGCAATTACAGCCCGGCACTCAAAGCGCAGGTCGTGGCGCAGTGCCGGGCGGACGGCGCATCGATTGCAGCGGTGGCCTTGACCCACGGCATCAACGCCAACATCGTCCATCGCTGGCTGCGCGAGCACCCGGCGAAACCCGCCCCCAAGCCCATAAATCCATTCATCCCGCTTCCCCTGCCTGCCCCGCAGGTTGAGGATGCCGAAGCTGTTCGGTCTGCTCCTGGCGGCTGCGCCGACATTCGCGTCGAGATCCGGCGTGGCACAGGTGTCGTGACGGTGAACTGGCCTGTCGAGGCAGCCAGCTCCTGCGCCGACTGGCTGCGGGATTGGCTCAGGTGATCCGCACATGATCCGGATTGACGCGGCCTGGCTGGCCACCACGCCGCTGGACATGCGCGCCGGCACCGATACGGCACTGGCGCGGGTGATAGCCGTCTTTGGCGCCGCCCACCCCCACCACGCCTACCTGTTCGCCAACAAACGGGCCAACCGCATCAAGATCCTGGTGCACGACGGCATCGGTATCTGGCTGGCCGCACGCCGGCTGCACCAGGGCAAATTCATCTGGCCCCTGGCCGCTGGCGCCAACCTCCAATTGCAGCGCCAGCAGCTCGATGCGCTGGTCATGGGCCTGCCCTGGCAGCGCCTGGCCGACGGCGGCGTCATCACCGTGGTCTGACTGTCCGGCAGCCGTTGGTACTTGCCAATTGGGGCATGCGCCAATGGCGTGCCCGGCTCGGCGCAGGCACAGTCACCTCCATGGTGGTGCAGCCGCAATCCCTGGAGCATCTGAGCGCTGAGCAACTGCGCGAGATGACCGCTCGCCTGATGACACAACTGCGCCACCAGGGTGCGTTGCTGGAGAAGCTCACGCACGAGAACGCGCTTCTCAAGCGCATGAAGTTCGCCGCCCAGTCCGAGCGCTTCAACCCCGAACAAAAGAGCCTGCTGCAAGACGAGATCGAGGCCGACCTGGCGGCCGTGGCCAGCGAGATCGACGGGCTGCAGCAGGAGTCCGCGGCGGTGAGCCCGCAGGAGAAGAAACAGCCCAAGCGGCTGCCACTGCCCGCGAACCTGCCCCGGCGCGAGATCCGCCACGAGCCCGAATCGAGCACCTGCCGCTGCGGCTGCCAGATGAAGCGCATCGGCGAGGACGTGGCCGAGAAGCTGGACTACGTGCCCGGGGTGTTCAGCGTGGAGCGCCACATCCGCGGCAAATGGGCGTGTGCCCAGTGCGAAACCATCGTCCAGGCGCCGGTGGCCGCTCATGTCATCGACAAGGGCATCCCCACCACCGGGCTGCTGGCCCAGGTGCTGGTGGCCAAGTACGCCGACCACCTGCCGCTGTACCGCCAGGAGGCGATCTTTGGGCGTGCCGGTCTGGCCATCCCGAGATCGACCCTGGCGCAGTGGGTGGGCATCTGCGGGGTGCGCCTGCAGCCGCTGGTGGATGCGCTCAAGGCACAAATGCTCCAGCACCGCGTGCTGCATGCCGACGAGACACCGGTGCAGATGCTCAAGCCCGGCAACGGCAAGACGCACCGGGCGTACCTGTGGGCCTACGCCCCGGGGGCGTTTGAGGGAATGAAATCCGTGGTCTACGACTTCTGCGAATCGCGCGCTGGTGAACACGCCCGGGCGTTCCTGGGGGAGTGGCGAGGCAGCCTGACCTGCGACGACTTCAGCGGCTACAAGGCGCTGATCGCCAGCGGGGTGACCGAGGTGGGCTGCCTGGCGCATGCCCGGCGCAAGTTCTTCGACCTGCACGCGGCCAACAAGAGCCAGATTGCCGAGTTCGCGCTGCAGCAGTTTGCCAAGGTCTACGACATCGAACGCGAGGCCAAGGAGATCAGCGCCGACGAGCGCAAGGCCATGCGCCAGCGGCACACCCAGCCGGTGCTCGATGCGCTGCACCAGTGGATGCTGCTGCAGCGCCAGAAGGTGCCCGAAGGGTCGGCAACGGCCAAGGCGTTGGACTACAGCCTGCGGCGCTGGGTGGCGCTCACCCGGTTCTGCAATGACGGGCAGCTACCGATCGACAACAACTGGATCGAGAACCAGATCCGCCCGATTGCACTGGGACGATCGAACTGGCTGTTCGCCGGGAGCCTGCGCGCCGGCCAGCGGGCCGCGGCGGTGATGAGCTTGATTCAGTCCGCGCGCATGAACGGGCATGACCCATACGCCTACCTCAAGGACGTCCTCACACGGCTGCCCACGCACAAGGCCAGCCAGATCGAGGAACTGCTGCCGCATCGCTGGCAGCCCGACGCCATCTGATCGTCAGCCACGGCAGCCGTCGGCGGTCAACATGGGTTCGCTGCGCGCTTACGTTCAAGGAGTTTGACGACGATGCACTGACCATGACACGTGAGGTGATTGCGCTATTCAGGACCGATGCCGTGCTGCGCCTGGACGCCATCGGCGAGGCCATCCGCAGTGATGATGCCCAGGCGCTGTCATGGGCCAGCCATGCGCTGGTGGGGGCGGCCGGCAATGTCGGTGCGGTGGCCATGCAGTCTGTCGGCATGGCGCTTGAAACGCATGCAAAAACCGGTGTGGTGCCGGTCAATGCGACGCAGCAGCTTGAACGCTTGCGCGGCTACTGGGAAAAAACCCGCGCCGTTCTCGACAACTGGCTGTGAGCGTATTAGCCTCAGTTGCCGGCGTGGACCAGAACGTCCCCGGGGCTCGCGGCATTGGCTGAAAGCTCTTCCAAACTCTTGAGTTGCGCATGGTGCGCAGCTTTTCACCGCATGGACCAGCTCGCCCGAGGTGCTCAAAATCCCGGCGCCATCGAGTCCAGCGCCTTGGTGAGTGTCGGCCTGTTCGCTGCCTTAAACTGAGCACCCTCGAAATCAGAAGGCCCCCAAACCGCAAAAATATCCGCTCCACACATCGGAGGGCTGGCCGGTGTCTTGTGACCTGTTCACAAATACTACTCACGCCAGAGGACCCTGTCGATGCACTTTTGCACAGCTTCAACTTAATGCGGCCATTGTGAAATTCAGAACAAGGCTTCAAGAGGTCAAGCTGAGAGCTATCCGGAAACCGTCGCCAAGAAGTGTATCGGTCCGACTATTGCTTGTGCAGTTCAACTCTGGTTTCTTTTGTTGTGTTGTATGGACCAAATCGCATATCACGCAGCAGGTCTGCGACCATCAAAGGCGTCCTGTAGCAATTGGCGTAGGACGGCTCGTTCCAGAGGTCGCGGGTTGGGATATTGGTTCTGCAGCGCCAGGTCGCAGGCGCGGTCCAAGTCCTCGGCTTGCATGCCGATGTCCTGCAGCGCAACCTTCGCGCCGTTGGCGTGTGCCAAATCAAATATGCCCTGTGCTGCGTTGCTTGCATGCAGGGCTCGAGTGATCTTCTCCATCGCGTTGGGCGCCGCGGACGCGTTGTACGCTAATGCATGGGGCAAGATAATGGTGTGCAATTCTGCATGAGGCAGGTTGAAGCTTCCCCCCAGGGTATGGCAGAGTTTGTGATGCAGTGCCATGCCCACGTTGCCGAGCACTGTGCCGCAGAGCCATGCGCCATAAAGTGCGTTCGTCCGCGCCTCTAGTAAGGCCTGCGATGGCAGTACGTCTGACGCATGAGCGTAGATGGCCGGTATGGCGTGTGCCAGAGCCGCAATGCCTTGCTCAGCCATCAGGTCCATGATGGGATTCCCGTCCTGTGCGTAAAGGCCCTCGGCGGCATGTGCGATGGCGTTAATGCCGCTGGTAACTGTCGAGGCCAGAGGAAGGCTGATACTCAGGGTTGGGTCGTAGATCACTGTGCGTGGTAGCACCCGCGGGTCCTTACCGGTTTTTTTGATGCCGGCCTCGGTGATGCCGTAGATTGAGGTCATCTCGGAGCCTGCATAAGTTGTCGGGATCGCGATGATGGGCAAGCCCGAAACCAGTGCAATCGCCTTGCCTAGGCCAGTGGTCGATCCGCCGCCGATGGCCACTGCGCAGCCAGCCCCCAGCTTCTCGGCGACCTGTCTGGCTTCGCGCGCGGTCTCGATCGGAACGTGCATGACGGCACGGTCGAATATGCCCGCAACTTGCGGTCCAAGCATGCCTGCCAAGCGTTCGGCCTGGTCGCGTTGCTCAGGCGTGCAGAGCAACAGCGCTTTGCTCAGGCCCAAGGCCTCGATCTCTGACTTGAGCATATGGAGCGAGTCAGCTCCGAAGATCACCCGCTGTTGATGGCTGGTATATGTGAAGCTTCTCATCACGTTCTTGTGGCACTGTTCGGATAGAGACGCTCAATTCGCCGCGTGGCGGATGTTGTCGAATTCGTATCAGTCAAGTTGCAGACCTATGGCTTTGACCAGCGCCGAATAGCGCTGGGTATCGGCCACGATAACCTTGGCCATTTCCGCAGGGGTGCTGCTCGTGGCTGTGAGCCCCAGACCCGCCAGCTTGTTGCGCACTTCGGACGCTCGGGCCGCAGACTCGAAAGCGGCCGAGAGGGCATGAATGCGCACAGCGGAGGTGCCACTCCGGACGGAAGCCCCGATCCAGGTCTCGCCGGTGGCCACTGGGTAACCGGCTTCGCTGAATGTTGGCACTTCGGGCAGCAGCTCAGAGCGGGTCGCACTGGTGATGGCGAGCATTTTGACCTTGCCGGCCTTGCGCGGTTGCGCGAGGTTTGGGATGGCATCGAATGCCATCGGAATTTGGCCCCCCATCAGGTCTTGGGTCATGGGCGCCCCACCCCGGTAAGGAGCGAAGGTCAGGTTGACGTCGGCAGCCTTGCTGAAGGCGTAGGCCATCAGGTGCCCCTCGCTCCCGATCGCCGCCATACCGCACATCGCTTTCTCGGGGTTCGCCTTTATCCAAGCTACCAGTTCCGCCACATTCTGGACCGGTATGCTCGGATGGACTGCCAGAGCCCAAGGAAATTTGGCAACGATTCCCACCGGTGCAAAGTCGCGCGCGGTATTGAAAGCCAGGCTTCGATAGAGCGCTTGCGAAATGCAATAGACGTTGACTGGGGCAAGCATCAGCGTGTTGCCATCGGGACGGGATTGCGCCAATGTGCCCGCCGCGATGTTTCCCGCCGCGCCCGCGCGATTCTCGACGATCATTGTTCCTAAGCTGCTAGTCGCATTTGAATAGACTCTGGCCGTGGCATCGATCGCGCCGCCCGCAGGGAATCCGACGAGCACTTTGACGACTTCCTGGGCCCACAAGGCGTCTGACCCCATCTGCGCAGCGAGGACCGTGCATCCCGCCAACAATTGGCGGCGAGTAATTGATATTTGTGGGTGCATGTTCAGTCTCCTTGGTTTTTTCTTGGAATACAGTGTCATTGGCGGGTTTATTGCGTCTGGACGGCCTTCAGCGGCATGCGGTCGAGCCAGGACTGGACTGTTGCAGGATCGTTGAACAGCGTGGACAGTTCTTCGCGCGCCTCCGCCTCGCTCTGGAGCACCGACTCCACGATCCCGCCCGGATTTGGCAGGCGGTTGGTGGCGAGCTCGAGGCGAATGCCATTCGGGTCATAAAAGTACGCGGACCAGAAGCGGCCGCCAAGCGCGATGGGGCCAATCAGGTCGACGCCCTGCTGCTTTACGTTCGCCAGCAGCGCTTCGAACTTCTCCGGAGGAACGTAGAAAGCGATGTGCTGCATGCCGCCGGGCAAGTCCCGGTTCTGCCGCTGCAAGCCCTTTGGATACTCGAAAAAGGCAAGGAGCTGATCATGACCCATGTCGAAGAAGTAGTGGCGCAGGTTGTCATGGGGCGGCTGACCACGGTCCCGCTCGAAGGGCACGCGGCGCACGTGCACGAGCTGCATTTGCAGCACGCGGGTATAGAAGTCCATTGTTGCAGGGAGGTCGTCGGTGACGAAGGCGAGGTGATCGATGCCGCGCATCGGTGTGGCAGAGCGTTGGCTAATGAGGGTCATGCTTGTTCCAGTGAGTTGATAAAAGGGCGAATGGTGGCTATTGCCGCCTCGGGGTTGTCGCCGGCAACGTGGTGTCCGGCTTCGATCTCTTGCGCCTGGATACGTGGATTTTTTTGCAGTACTTTGGGCAATGTTTCGGCCGCGAAGAGGTCCGATCGCGTCCCGCGCAGCACGAGAGTAGGGACAACGACATCGCTCAGTAGCTGCCAAAGGTCCACTCCGCGCTTGGGCGCCTCACCGGTTTCGAGCTGACGCCTGAACTGGTCGCGGAAAAAAGAATCGCGCTTAATGGCGAACCCACCAGCGACCGGCCTGGTGTAGGCCTCGAAGCGAGCCCGCTTGTCGGCGCCATCCGGTGAGTCCGGGTCGGTTCCAAAATAGCGCATCGCATCGGCCACGGTAGCAAAGGTGTCGGGTGTGGCCGCGACAGTGTTGGCAACGCGCTTCGATCCGGCGGGCGCGTTCTCGGGCGACCAGTCGACCAGTACCAAGCCGGCGACTCTTGCGGGATTGGCCGCTGCGAAGCAGGTGGCGCTGCGCCCGCCCATCGAATGCGCGACCAGGATCACCTTGTCCCACCGCAAATGATCGAGCAGGTGAGCGATATCGTCTGCCATGGTGGTCACAGAGTAATCGCCCGCTGGGCTGTACGTCGAGTCCCCGAAACCACGCATGTCCATGGCGCAGCCCAGGCGGTCGGTGCACAGTCGCGTACCGAAGTTAACCCAGTCGTAAGAAAAATACGACAGACCGTGAATGAACAGCACCGGGGTCCTAGTCGCCAGGGCGTCGGGGTCTCGCCGACCGAAAAGGCGATAAGCCAAGGTGACGTCGCCGGAGGGACATGTGTAAATGGTGTGGGACTCAATCATGTGACATTTATTTCCTGTTG
>JAFECV010000002.1 GCA_018241985.1 Pseudomonadota bacterium
CGATCGCGCGCGCGAACACGCTGCTGCTCGACCTCGCGCGCGACGTCTGGGGCTATGTCGGCCTCGGCTACTTCAGGCAGCGGCTGAAGGACGGCGAGATCGGCTCGTCGACGATGCCGCACAAGGTCAATCCGATCGACTTCGAGAACGCCGAAGGCAACCTGGGCCTCGCGAACGCGCTGCTCGCGCACCTCGCCGCAAAGCTGCCGGTCAGCCGCTGGCAGCGCGACCTCTCCGACTCGACCGTGCTGCGCAACATGGGCGTCGCGCTCGGCCATGCGCTGCTGGCCTGGGCGTCGCTCGCGACCGGGCTGGACAAGCTCGAGGTCAACGCCGAGGCGATCGCCGCCGACCTGGATCGCTCCTGGGAAGTGCTGGCTGAGGCGATCCAGACCGTGATGCGGCGCTACCACCAGCAGGGCGCGTACGAGAAGCTGAAGGAGGCGACGCGCGGCAAGCGCGTCGAGCCGCAGACGCTGCACGCGCTGATCCGCTCGCTCGACATCCCCGAGCCCGAGCGCGAGCGCCTGCTCGCGCTCTCGCCAGCCGACTACACCGGCATGGCGGCCGAGCTCGCGCGGCGCTGCTGAAGCGCGCGGCGGCGCGGCGCGCGCGGCACTCGATCCTGAATTTTTTGCACCAAAAGGCGCTGTAGTGCTGGTAAATAATGCGCTTCGTGCTACGCAAAAGATAGCAATTCGACCTTGACTGCCTCTTGGCTATCTATTGCGCGGCGCCCAGCCTGGGGTGGTTCATTCAGGCCTCGGCGTCCCGCAGCGCCAGCACTGCTCGAAGCCGCCCTCGACCAGTTCGCCGCAGACGCAGCGCCAGCGCCGTTGCGGCATGTGCAGGAAGGCATCGAGCAGCGCGCGCGCCTCGGCCTCGCGCTCGTCGTCGGCCATCAGCCAGACCTCGGGCAGGCATTCGCCCGGCGGCAGTTCGCCCGCGGCCGATCCGAGGAAGTAGCGCTGCATCGCGGCGTCGAACCCCGCCTGGCGCAGCATGTCGACCCACAGCGTCGCGATCGCGATGTTCGGGGCGCGGGCCAGGCGCAGCATGGCTGCAAGACCTCAGGCCGGGCGGGCGCCGCGTTCGGCCGCGCGCTCGGCGTAGCGGTTGAAGCGCCAGGCGCTGCCGTCCTGCGCGATGCGGCGCCAGGCCGCGCGCTTGGCCGCCGGGCTCATCTCGGTCCAGCGCTGCACCTCGTCGAAGGTCCGCCCGCAGCCCTTGCACACCGCGTCGCCCTGGCTGGTCGAGCAGATCGCGATGCAGGGCGTGTCGGGCGTGCCGCGGTACCAGGCGAGCCAGGCCTCGCGCGCCGGCTGTGGCATCGCCTCCTCGTCGGCCTCGTCCTCGTGGTGGAACACCAGCAGCGCGTAGACCTCGGCCAGCGCGCGCAGTTCGGGCGCGAGCGTGACCCCGTCGGGCGAGGGCGCGCGCTCGCGCCAGTGGTTGATCGCGGCCTCGATATCGGTGACGTGGATGGCGGCCATCGCAACGGCATGATAGCGCCGCGCCGCCCGCGCAGTCACCGTCAGGGGCCGCGCCGGCATGGCCTCATGCGGCGCAGGGATTAGCGGCGCCATGCTCCAATTTCGCCCAGAAGGGGAGTAGCTCCCTGATCGATGCATCGTCAGCACGAAGGCCCGCGCAACGCGGCGCCTTCCGGTGCATCGGGCCGGAACTTCGTTGTCCGGCCGAGCAAGACCTTCGCTCGTGCATGCTCTGCGCGCAAGCGAAGGTACGCCCGCTCCCCGGGCTCCCGCTTTGCGCCTGCATGCCGTTTGCAATGGAACTGCAACGAAGGCTGGACGCGGGACGCTGATGGAACTGTTTTCTACCCCCTGGTGGAGTGCGCTGGCCTCCATCGTGCTGATCGACCTGGTGCTGGCCGGCGACAACGCGATCGTGATCGCGCTGGCCGCGCGCCGGTTGCCGATGCCGATCCAGCGGCGCGCGATCCTGTGGGGCACGCTCGGCGCGATCGTGGTGCGCGCGGCGATGACGATCGGCGTCGTGTGGCTGTTGACTCTGCCCGGCCTGCGGCTCGTCGGCGGCCTTGCGCTGCTGTGGATCGCGTGGAAACTGGTCACCGATGGCGACGCGCCCAAGCCGCACGAAGAGCCCGCCGCGGTCACGTTCTGGGGCGCGATGCAGACCATCGTCGTCGCCGACGCGCTGATGGGCATCGACAACGTGATCGGCGTGGCCGGCGCGGCGCGCGAGTCGATGACGCTGGTGCTGATCGGCCTGCTGGTGAGCGTGCCCATCGTCGTGTCGGGCAGCGCGATGGTGCTGAAACTGGTGCACCGCTTTCCGCAGATCATCGTCGCGGGCGGCGCGGTGCTGGCCTGGACCGCCGCGCAGATGATCGTCGCCGAGCCGCTGCTGGCACCGCTGTTCGCGGCGCCGGGCACGCTGCACGACGCGGCGCGCTGGAGCACGTACGCGCTGGCGATCGCCGGCGTGCTCGGCCTGGCCTGGTGGCAGCGGCGATGAAATGGACCACCCCCAGGCTGCGCGCACTTCGTGTCGCTTCGCCCACCCCCTCACCGGGGGCGCGCCCAGCGGCCTGGCGGAGCCAGTTCCGCGGGTGCCCATGAATGGCCTGCTCCGCGGCTTCTCGAACTCGTTTTATGCGGCATGGGTAGCGCGGAACGTCGCGCACAACGGAAGGGCCGCAACCGATGCTATCCTTCGTCGCGATGAGACTCTTGCTGAAATGGCTGTTGCACGCGATCGCACTGCTCGCGGTGGCGAGCCTGTATGGCGGCGTCGTGGTGAAGAGCTTCGGCGCGGCGCTGCTGGCGGCGCTGGTGATCGGGCTGCTGAACGCGGTGCTGCGCCCGGTGCTGGTGCTGCTGACGCTGCCGGTCACGCTGGTCACGCTCGGCCTCTTCCTGTTCGTGATCAACGCGCTGATGTTCTGGGCCGCGTCGGGCCTGCTCACGGGCTTTCACGTCGCCGGTTTCAGCGCCGCGCTGATCGGCTCGCTGATCTATTCGCTGCTGGGCGTGCTGATCGATTCGGTGCTTCGAGCCTGACTCAGCGCTTCGCTTCCAGATCCTTCTGCTGCTGCAACACCTGGCGCAGCCGCGCGTCGATGATCGACGCCTCGACGAAATCGACCGGCTGGCCAGCCGCGGTGCGCTTGCGGATCAGGTCCTGCGCGGCCTTGAAGCGGTCCACCGCGGCGCCGTAGTCGACCAGCGCGACCTGGCGCTCGGCCTCGGCGCGGATCGCCCGCACCGGCTCATCCTCGGCGTTGTACGCCTGCGCGAGCAGCTGCCATGCGGTCGGGTCCTGCGGATGCGTCGCGACCCAGGCGCGCAGCCGCTCGGCGACCGCCGCGGACTGGCCGAGGCGGATGCGCGCCTCGCACGACAGCACCAGCTCCGGCCGCCCCGGCGCCGCCGGGTCGATCAGCTTGGCCACCTGCGCCGCGTCGCCGGCGCCCCAGGCGATCTCGGCCGCGAGCAGCCGCGCGAGCCGCGCCGCGGCGGCGTCGCCGGCGACCAGCGGTTCGAGCCGCGCCGCGAAGCCGCGCGCCTTGTCGAATTCGCGCAGCTTCAGGCTCGCCAGCGCCGCGCCGTACAGCGCGCCGACCTGGCGCACCCGCGGCTGCTGGCCGAGCGCGGCGTCCTGCCCGCCCGCGACCGCGGCGCGCAGCGCATCGACGCTGCCTTGCGACAGCACCTGCGCGCGCGCCTTGATCATCGCCTGCGGCATGCTGAGCGGCGGCAGCGGCGGCCCGCCGGCGAACTGCGCGCGCGCCTGCATGTCGGCGATGCGCTCGCCGGTCAGCGGGTGGGTGCGCAGGTACGGGTAGGCGTCGTCGTCGTTCAGCCGCGACGCCTCGCGCAGCTTCTCGAACATCGCGGCGAACGCCTTCGGCGAATAGCCGGCCTTGACCAGCACGCCGTAGCCGACCCGGTCCGCCTCGCGCTCCATGTCGCGCGAGAACTTGAGCTGCCCGCTGACCGCCGCGGCCTGGCCGCCGGCGATCACCGCGTTGCCCGCGTCCGGGTTGCGGCTGGCGGCGATCGCGCCGACCAGGATCGCGCCGAGGATCAGCGGCAGCGTGCGGCTGTCCTGCGCCATCATGCGCGAGATGTGGCGCTGCGTGACGTGGCTGAGTTCGTGCGCCAGCACCGAGGCGAGCTCGTCCGGGTCGTCGACCGCGGCGATCAGCCCCAGCTCCAGCCCCAGGTAGCCGCCCGGCACCGCGAACGCGTTGATCTCGGGGTCGGCCCCGAGCACGATCTGCCACGCGTAGCGCTGCTCCATCTCGGGCCCGACCTCGCCCAGGGCGCGCGCCGCCGCGAGCAGCCGGGTCCAGATCCCCTGCACGTATTCGGCCAGCACCGGGTCGTCGATGTAGGACGGGTCGCGGTACAGCTCGCGCGCGACCTGCTCGCCCATGCGCCGCTCGGCGCCGATCGACAGGTCGCCACCATCGCCGAGCGAAGGCAGCGGCTGCGCCTGGGCCCATACGGGCAGCGGCGCGGCGACGAGCGACAGCGACAGCAGCGCGACCAGCAATGCGCGCACGCGGAAACGGCCGGCGCCGCGCGGCGCATCACGCACGCGCGCGGGCGGTTTGCAGCAAGGGGATCGCAGAAGCATCGCCGTATGATGCAGGATACGCACCGGCGTTCCGGTAAGCAGGTTTTACCGGGCATCGCAATCATGAGCAGCAGCAAGGCTTCCAGCGGACTGACGCACCTCGACGCGCAGGGCCGAGCGCAGATGGTCGACGTTGCGGCCAAGCCGGCAACGCACCGGATCGCGGTCGCGGCCGGCCGCATCTGGATGCGGCCCGAGACGCTGGCGCTGATCGAGAGCGGCAGCGCGAAGAAGGGCGACGTGCTGGCCGTCGCGCGCATCGCCGGCATCATGGCCGCGAAGAAGACGGCCGAGCTGATCCCGCTCTGCCACCCGGTCTCGCTGACCCGTGTTGCTATCGATCTGGAAGCACAACGTGAAGAGAACATGGTTACTTCCAGCGTTTTTTGCACTGCAACCGCGGAAACCAACGGCCCGACCGGCGTCGAAATGGAAGCGCTCACCGCCGTGCAGGCCGCGCTGCTGACCGTCTACGACATGTGCAAGGCGGTCGATCGCGGCATGACGATCACCGACGTGCGCCTGCTGGAAAAGCACGGCGGCAAGTCGGGCGACTGGGTCGCGCCGCGCTGAGGCCCGTTCACTGCGTCGCACCGGGCAGCGGCGCGAGCGTCCGCGCGAACCCCGGGTTCTTCGCCAGCCAGGCCGCGCATTCCTTCGGCCAGGCCGCGCGAAACCGCGCCAGGTGAAAGCGCGCGTCCTCGTCGCGCCCGAGCAGCAGGTCGCTTTCGATCAGCTTCTCGATCACGCGTGGCTCGGGCGAGTAGTGCAGCAGCTCTTCCGCGAGGCGGCGCAGGAACAGCGCGTTCTGCGGCGTCGCATCGGTCAGCGTCAGCAGCGCGAAGCGCGCCGGGCCCCGGAACAGCCAGGCACCGCGCGCGGCGGCGAGCGCGTCGTCCTGGTACGCGGCCGCGCGCTGCTCGGTCGGCAGGTAGATCTGGCTCACGCGCCAGTAGTCGATGGCGGCGAGGATGAGCAGGGTCAGCGTCGCCGTTGCTATCGCTGTGATAGCACGCTGTGAAGACAAGGCGGGCACTGCAGCCTGTTTTTTATCGAAACTCTGGCGTGGCGCGGTGTGCAGCAGCCAGAGCGCGCTCAGCGCGAACGCGGTCTGGAACGGCCCGTACCAGAGCGGGTATTCGACCAGGCTGTGCAGCAGGATCAGCGCGACCACGCTCCAGGCGAGCCGGCGCCGCGCGTCCATCTCGGCCCACGGGCGCTGGCGCAAGACCCACCACGCGAACGCCGCGCACACGAGCAGCGCGGCCGGCACGCCGAAGTCGAACGCAAGCTGCAGCGGCAGGTCGTGTGCGTTGTCGAGCAGGTCGCAAAAGCGCGGCCCGGAAAACAGCGTGATGTACTGCGCGTACGCGAGCTGGCCCCAGCCCCAGCCGGCGAGCGGCCGCTCGCCGATCAGATGCAGCACGTTGGCCCACAGAATGAGCCGGCTCTGGCAGCCCGCCCCACCGCGCAGCCGGGCGAACGCGTCGTTGCCGAACGGGCCGAAGCCGTCGATCCACGGCAGGAACAGCGACGCCAGCAAGTAGCCGGCGAGCGCCGCCAGCAGCAGCCGGCGCAGCACGGGCTCGCGCCAGCCGCCCCAGATCGCCTGCAGCAGGCACAGGCCGACGAGTTCGAGCAGGCCAATGCGCGACGTGGACGCCGCGTCGCCCGCCGCGAGCAGCGCCGCCGCGAGCCAACCCGGCCAGCCTTGCAGCAAGGCCGCGGGCGGTGCCGGTTGCTCGGCCTCGCCATCGCGCTCGCGCGCCTCGGCGCCGGCGGCCGTCGGCGCTCGCGCGTCAACCGCTGTAGCCAGCCACAGCAGCGCCGCCAGCGCGATGCAGGTCAGCGTCGCGAACTGGTTGCGCTGGCGCAGGTTGCCGAACGCCTGGCCGAACGGCGCCTCGTTCACCCAGGGCAGCAGCTGCCCGCCCAGGCCCAGGTACTGCGCGACGCCGATCAGGCTCGAAATCAGCCCGGCAACGAGCCACGCCCAGGCCGCGGCGCTCACCAACGCGCCGATCAGCGCGCGGCGCGGCAGATGGACGCAGAGTACAAGCAGCAGCGCCGCGCAGGCCCAGGAGAACATCAACGGCACCGCGGCCGCCGACGGCCCGGGCGCGAACGGATTGAGCCAGGGCAGCGCGATCAGCAGGAAGGCGGCGACGAGAGACGGCATGGAGTTGCGGCGCGGGCCCGGGTGCCATCGCCTGGAGAGCCGATTCTCGCCGAGCCCGCCGGGGCACCCGCTTTCCCGCAACAGGAGCCGCCGCGACAGGCCGCTGAGATAATGCTCCGGCCATGCCCAACGCTGCCGCTTCCTCTGCCGGTTCCCCCGCCGCCGCCCCGCTGCTCATCACCGGCGGCGCCGGCTACATCGGATCGCACACCGCAGTCGTGCTGATGCAGGCCGGCCGGCGCGTGGTGCTGCTGGACAACCTCTGCAACAGCAGCGAGCGAGTGCTGGAGCGCCTGCGCCGCCTCTGCGGCGATGCGTTCGACTTCGTGCAGGCCGACGTGCGCGACGGCGCGGCGCTCGACGCCGCGTTCGCGCGCTACCGGCCCGACGGCGCGATCCACTTCGCCGCGCTGAAGGCGGTCGGCGAATCGGTCGCCGAGCCGCTGCGCTACTTCGAGAACAACATAGTCGGCATGGTGTCGCTGCTGCAGGCGATGGAGCGGGCCGACGTGCGCCGGCTCGTGTTCAGCTCGTCGGCCACGGTGTACGGCGACCCGCAATCGGTGCCGATCCCCGAGACCGCGCCGCTTTCCGCGACCAACCCCTACGGCCGCACCAAGCTGGTCTGCGAAGACCTGCTGCGCGAACTGCAGCATTGCGATCCACGCTGGCAGGTCGCGATCCTGCGCTACTTCAACCCGGTCGGCGCGCACGAAAGCGGGCTGATCGGCGAGGCGCCGAGCGGTACGCCGAACAACCTGATGCCGTACCTGACCCAGGTCGCGGTCGGCGCGCGGCCGTACCTGAACATCTTCGGCGACGACTACCCGACTCCCGACGGCACCGGCGTGCGCGACTACATCCACGTGATGGACCTGGCGCGCGGGCACCTCGCGGCGCTGCACGCCATGGAGCGCGACCAGCGCTCGCTCACGGTGAACCTCGGCACCGGCCAGGGCGTGAGCGTGCGCGAACTCGTCGACACCTTCGCGCGCGTCACCGGCCGCGCGGTGCCGTACCGCATCGCGCCGCGCCGCGCCGGCGACGTCGCCGCCTGCTGGGCCGACCCGAGTCTGGCGCGCGAGCTGCTCGGCTGGCAGGCCGAACACGACCTCGCCCGCATGTGCGAGGACGCGTGGCGCTGGCAGGCGATGAATCCGGCCGGGTACGAGGGCTGAGCTGCGATCCCTCCGAGGCCGCACTCGCATGAGCAAGGCATGCGGGTGGCCGATTACACCTTGCTGAGCCGCTCCGCCATGCGCGTCTGCCAGCCGGGGCCTGTCGCCTTCCAGCGCTCGATCACATCGGCCGGCAGGCGCAGCGAAATCAGCTTGCGCGGATTCGGCGATACCGGCCTTCCGCCCCTATTCACCTGAGCGCGGGCCAGCATTTCGTCGGTCAGTTCCGGCAGTTCTTCGTACTCCTTGCGGCTGTACCGCATGCGCATCGGCGCGCGCAAGGTCAGACTTCAAGGAGCGGCGCGATGCAGGCTCGTTCACGATCATTTGCTTTTTCCTCGTGCAATACCGCTGGCGTCTCACCGGCTCACCCATGCACTGCCGGCTGAACGTCGATCCGCAGACCCAGCGCATGCAGCACCTTCAGCACCGTCGCGAAACTGGGATTTCCCTGGCTGCTCAGCGCCTTGTACAAGCCTTCGCGGGTCAGACCCGATTCCCGGGCCACCTGCGACATGCCGCGCGCCTTGGCCACGTCGCCCAGGGCCGCGGCGAGCAAAGCAGGGTCGCCCTCCTCGAGCACGGCGGTCAGGTATTCGGCGCACGCCTGCTCGTTCTGCAAATAGTCGGCAGCATCGAAAATTGGCAGGTCGGCGACCTTGACTTTGCTCATGGATCACTCCTTCGTCTTGCCCTGCTCCGGCTCCAGGGTTGCGGCCAATCGGTGTGCGGCGGCTATGTCGGTCTGCTGGGTCGACTTGTCGCCGCCGCCCAGCATCACGATCACCACGGAACCACGCTGCACGTAGTACATGCGCCAGCCCGGCCCGAAGAACTCGCGCATCTCGTACACACCGTCGCCTACGGGCTTCACGTCTCCCAGGTTGCCGAGCGACGCCTTGCGAAGCCGAGCCACCAGGCGGCGCTGCGTCATGCCATCGCGCAGTCCGGACAGCCAAGCCTGGAATTGAGGCATCAGGCGGACGGTGTACACAGAGGGATTGTCAACCATGGTTCACAGGATGGCAAGTGCGGTCTTCGCCTTCTTCCGTGGGCGAATACTCAGGCAAAACAACCGCAAGCCATTGTGCGGCGCTTGCGCCAAGCTATTTAAACAATAGCAAAACGGCGCTACCGCCCGCAACCCGACCGCCCTCTCTCAACGAAGTGCAAGCCGCAACAAAGCATCGAACTGCTCGGCTGGCAGGCCCAGCACGACCTCGCCGCATGTGCGAGGACGTGTGACGCTGGCAGGCGATGGATCCTAAGGGGTATGCGCCTTGACCGAAGGGGGTTGCTCCAGTTCTTGAGTTGGCTTCTGCTCGAGCACCTTCAGCAGCTTCACTGCCGACAGCACCGGCACCCCGGCCGCTCTCCAGCGCCACTTGGCGCGCGCGAGCGCACAGCTTTCTTCCGGCGTCATCAGGCAGATCCGGGCCAGCGCATCCTCCGCGACGCGGGGCTGCCCGTTCAGGCCCGCCGCCAGCGCATAGAGCAGCTCGTTCGCGTCCGACGGATAGCGCTTGACCGCGCGCTGCATCTCAGCGAGTTGCTGCGGCGTCATGCCGGCGTGCGGCTTCACGCGCAGATTGGTCAGCAGTCCGCGCAACTGGGTCAGCATCACCAGGCCTGGCGCGCGACTGTTGCGCGACGGGCCGACATGCGCGATCTCGAAGCGGAAGCGCGTGAGATTGCGCTCGGCCAAGTTGTATTCGACCGCGACCCAGCCGACCAGCACCGTCGCGAGGCCGAGTAGCGCAGCGCCGGCCCAGCGGCGCAAATGTCGCACTCGCAACATCCGACTCGCGCGGTCGATCGGCAACATCTGGTCCAGCGCACCCATCATCAGCCCAGCCGGCAACAGGAAGTAGGCGTATTGCTGCGGATACTCGAGCATCGCGTGCAGCCCGAGTGCGCCGATTGCGAGCAACAGCAGGCAGGCCTGCGGCGTCGCCACCCGCAGCGCCTTCGTGATAAACCAGGCCCCAAGCGCCAGCACCAGCAGCGTACCGAGCGGCACACCGTTTTGCACCAGTAGGTCCAGCACCAGGTTGTGCGCGCTCGAGAATACGTGGTGGAGCGGCGGATGCTGAAGCGCGAATGCATAGTGCGCATTAGCCTGCTGGTTCCAGCCCCAGCCGGCCCAGGGCCGCTGCGCAATCGCATCGATGAACATGCGCCATGCGGCTGGGCGCAACCCGGCCGACGCCAGGGTGTCGGTGCCGCGGCCGGCGCTGACCAGCAACGCATCGCTGATCGCGCCCCACGCCAGGTTCAGCACGATGAAGTAGACACCCAGCGCAATCAACGCCTTCGCCTGGCGCCGCGTTTCGAGCGGCCGGCGATAGATTAGCGCCGCCACGCCGAGCAGCGCGACTTCAAGCCAGCCTGTACGCGAGCGGGTCGCGGCAATGCCCACCATGATGAACGCGGCGCCGGCCGCCGCGATCCAGCCGCGGCAGCGTCCGTTCACATGACCCCACCACAGCGCGATCAAGCCCCAGACCAGCAACGTCGCCAGATTGTTCGCTTGACCCAGGTTCCCACTCGGACGAAGGCCTTCCATGGGGAATTGCACGGTCAGTAGACCCAAGCCGGACAGGCGCAGCCATTGGTATAGCGCAAGGCCGGTGGACAGCAGCGCGCCAGCGCCGATCGCAGCAAACAGTACGTTACCGAGCTGTCCTGGGCGTTGTTGCTCGAAGCGTGCGCCTACCAGCAGCGCAAGCGCGAAGCCGAATAGGTAGAGGCCACTGATCCACGCGTCGCCCGCGAACACAACGATGCCGGCCGCATGCTGCAGCGCCGGGATGAACGCAACACAGAACACGGCGACGGCACTCGTGTGTACTGGCACCGACTCGGCGCGGCGCAGCACGATCCAGAACGCCGCCGGCAGCAGTGCGAGCGTCATCAGCAGGTCCACGTGAAATGCGGGCCATGGGGCGAAATGGGTCGGTAACAGCCAAGCACCGGCGATCGCTACAACCCACAGCACCCACCAGGGCTCGAACGGAAGCGCGAAGTCCCGCGTCAGCAGCGAACTGCGCGCCGGCTGCGGCACCGCAACCCCCCTGCTGTCTGCATCGGTCATGGGGACGGCTTGTCGCATGAATCGCTCAATGGGGGTTGAGAAGGCGAGCACCAAGGAAAAAGGCCCCACTCGGGGGCCATTCCTCCCAGAGCGGTCCCTTGGCGAACCGCTTTGTCTGCTCAGGGCTGTTCAATCAGCCGCCGTTCTGGCAGCTTGACGGGCGGTATTTGGCCTGGATCACGTCACCTGCTGTCGCAGTACTGCCGGATGCCACTGTTGCCGCGCCGTTGGCACCGCAAGTCCAGGTGACTTGGCTATTGGCGTTTAGCGTACCCTGCAGGGTCACGATCTCGCCGGCAATGGCAGGTTCTGCGTTGGTCGCGGTCACAGTGATCAATGCAGTAGTTCCCGGCGTGAAAGCCACACTCGCCACATAGGTCGAAGTTTGGTTGTCGATCGTGAAACTAGTGTCCGATGCAGTCGGCAGCCTGCCATTCGTATTGGCAAACTCCGAGACGGAAGTCTTGCCCGACGATGCCGCCAGGATCAATTCACTGACCTTCGCGCGCACCGTGTAGTCGCGGTAAGCCGGCAGCGCGACCGCCGCCAAGATGCCGATGATCGCGACTACGATCATCAATTCGATCAGCGTGAAACCGCGCTGGGCCGAGCGCCGCATTTGCTTGAATTGCTTCATTGGGTGACTCCTAAAGTGGGTTGGGTTGCCCGGGCCTCCCCCGGTACGCCCAATACCATGCAGATCGCGTGCCAGCGCGCAGCCGGCCACTGGGCGTGACACAGTTCACGGTTCGGCACGACCGGCCGACAATTCGCGGCTACCGCGCGGATCGCCGGTCGACAAATTTCGTCACTCAGCGAAGTCGATGCGCGCCGAGGTCGAGAGGCTCGTGACCCGGCCTGAGGACCCATTGCGACCAGCGATGAACACGGGCTTGTTCGCGTTGAACGCGATGCGCTTTGAAAGTAAGGCGATTTTGCATTACTGTGTACGTGCCATTCGAGCGATTGTGAGGATGCCATGACCACATTGACCGTTACCGCACGGGGCCAGGTGACTTTTAGAAAAGATGTGCTGCAACACCTCGGCATCAAGCCTGGAGAGAGGATCGAGCTGGATTTGCTGCCCGATGGGCGGGGCGTTCTCAAAGCAGCCCGGCGAACCGGAACGATTGCCGGTTTTGTCGGATTGCTCGCAGGCCGGGCCAAGAAGGTCGCCAGCATTGAGGAAATCAACGCGGCGACCGCGCAAGGCTGGGCCGGCAGGGAATGAAGGTCGCCGTTGATACCAACGTACTTGTTTGTGCTGCCGTGCGTGACGACCCCATGCAGGCGGACATCGCCGCCAAGGTCTTGACCGATGCCGAATTGATCGCGGTCGCGCTTCCGTGCCTGTGCGAATTTGCATGGGTTCTGCTCAAGGTCTACGGCTTTCAACCCGCCGACGCTGCCGCCGCGATCCGCGCTCTGCTCGCCATCGCCAATGTGGAAATGAACAGGCCAGCGGTAGAAGCCGGCCTGTCGGTGCTCGAAGCCGGCGGGGATTTTGCCGATGGCGTCATTGCCTACGAGGGCAGCGGGCTTGGTGGGGAAACCTTCGTTTCCTTTGACAAAAAGGGCGGTGGCGCTTCTCACGGCGCAAGGGCACTCGGCGCGGCTTTTGTGAGACGAGGCATTGCACTTCCGGGTTGAGATCGCCCCAACTACTTTTTTGGGCGCTTGCTCCCGATCGGCGCACGGACAGCCGACCGCTGGGGCCGGCTGGCGGGCTCAAAGGGCCGGCCGCTCCCCGCCCTCGACGGGCTGCCGGCAGCCACCGCACTGCACCACGATCTGACGCTGGTGACCCGCAACACCAGGGATTTCGAAGGTCTGGGCGTTCGGCTGGTCAACCCGTGGGAGGGTTGATTTGCCAATCAGATGCGGCAGAGGCGAAGGCAGATCAATGGCATATCGCTATGAATTCAATAGTGCCCTGGCTAACCTTGTAGGCGCATGCTGCATGAGACCGTAACAGGTCTATATTCGGTCCTATTTGGATCAAGGGAGCGAAGCCATGCGCTACTCATCTCAAGTCAAACCCATCAGCTACCTGAAGGCCAACGCTGCCGAGGTGCTGGCGCATCTCGCCGATCAGCGTGAGCCGCTGGTCATCACGCAGAACGGCGAAGCCCGCGCCGTGCTGCAAGACATTGCGTCCTTCGAGGAAACCCAGGAGACGCTGGCGCTGCTGAAGATTCTGGCGCTCGGCAACCAGGACGTGGAAGCGGTCCGGGTCAAGCCGGTGGCCGACGTGGTGGCGCGCCTGCGCGCCAAGCGGGCAGCGGCTTGATGGCAAGCCGGCCGAGACGCTACGAGGTACTGCTGACCCAGGGTGCGGAACAGGATCTTGAGGCCATCCACGACTACATCGCCGAGTTCGATTGCGTGGCCAACGCCGACCACGTTCTCGACCGGCTGATGGAAGTCGCGGACGGATTGGCCCGCTTCCCCGAGTCCGGCAGTTACCCGAAAGAGCTGCTGGCGCTCGGCATCAAGGCGTACCGTCAGACGGCGTTCAAGCCTTACCGGGTCATCTATCGCGTCGTGGGCAATCGAGTCGTCATCCACTTGATCGTCGATGGCCGTCTCGACATGCAGTCGGTGCTGGCGCGGCGGCTTCTCGGCGCCTGACCGGGGGCCTGCTGACCGATACGACCGCCCGCCCCCCGCTACTTGATGCAAACCGACCGCACCTGCTTGAGGTCGGTCAGGCCGAGCATGATCTTTTCCATGCCGTCCATCTTCAGCGTGCGCATGCCGCTTTCGACCGCGGCGGAGAAGATCTCGGCGACGCGGGCGCGCTCTTGCACCAGGCGCTTGAGCCGGTCGTCGGCGACCAGCAGTTCGTGCAGGCCCAGGCGCCCCTTGTAGCCGGTCTGGTTGCATTTGTCGCAGCCGATCGCGCGATAAAAGCGCGGTTTGCCGCCTTCGCCGTAGCTCTCTATCCACTGGCTTTTCAGCCGGTCCGCCTCGCCGGCGGCATCAACGCGCCAGGCCTCGGTGTGGCGCAGCTCGTCGGCGTATTCGCGCACGAAGTCGTCGAGCTCGGCGGCGTCGGGCTCGTACGCCTCTTTGCAGTCGCAGAGCTTGCGCGCGAGCCGCTGCGCGAGGATGCCGAGCAGCGCGTCGGAGAAGTTGAACGGGTCCATGCCCATGTCGAGCAGGCGGGTGATCGACTCGGGCGCGGAGTTGGTGTGCAGCGTGGAGAACACCAGGTGGCCGGTGAGCGAGGCCTCGATGCCCATGCTGACCGTTTCCTTGTCGCGCGACTCGCCGACCATGATGATGTCCGGGTCGGCGCGCAGGAAGGCGCGCATCACGAGCGCGAAGTCGATGCCGGCCTTCTTGTTGACCTGCACCTGGCGCAGCCCTTTCTGCGTGATCTCGACCGGGTCCTCCGCGGTCCAGATCTTGGTCTCGGGCGTGTTCAGGTGCTTGAGGATCGAGTGCAGCGTGGTCGTCTTGCCGGAGCCGGTCGGGCCGCAGACGTAGAACAGGCCGTATGGTTTTTCCACTGTCGCGATCAGCCGCTGGCGGTTGTGTGTGGTCAGGCCGAGCTTGTCGAGCGGGATCGGCTCGCCGCCCGCCAGAATCCGCATCACCACGTCTTCGACGCCGCCGGCCGACGGAATGGTGGCGACGCGCAGCTCGATGTCGAGCGGGCCGTACTTGCGGAACTTGATCTTGCCGTCCTGCGGCTTCCTGCGCTCGGAGATGTCGAGGTCGCACATGATCTTCAGCCGCGTGACCATGGCCTGGCGGAAATGCGCCGGCACCTCGATGTAGGGCGCCAGCGCCCCGTCGATGCGGAAGCGGATGCCGGTCTTGGCCTTGCCGGGCATCGGCTCGATGTGGATGTCGGACGCCTTCTGGTTGTACGCGTCGATGATCACCTTGTTGACGAACTTGACGAGTTCGTTGTCGGCGGCGGCGGATTCGAGCGCGTCTTCCGCTCCTTCGTCATCAATCGGCGCGGTGAGGTCGGCCAGCAGTTCGTCGATCGTGCCGCCGGTGTCGGCGGCCGCGCCGAACAGCTGGGCCAGGGTTTCGTCGAACTCGGCCTGCGTCGTGACGCGCCAGGCGAGCTTGCGCGCGCGCGGGAACACCTGCGGCACCACGCGCGACGCGCGCACCGCCTCCGGGTCCAGGCACATCACGACCAGGCCGTCGGGCGATTCCTCGAGCGGAATCCAGCCCTGCTGCTCCAGGAACTCGCGCTTGAGCGACCCATGCAGCGCCTCGATGCGCAGCCGCCCGGGGTTCAGCGGCTCGTACGGCACGCCGAAGTAGCGCACGAGCGACGCGCCGAGCTGCGCCGCGCTGACCGCATGCGCGGAAAGCAACAGCGCTTCGACGCTAGTGCCCTGTTCGCGCGCTTGGCGCACGCATTGCGCGAGCGTGGTGGCATTGAGCACACCGCCCTGCACCAGCCCGTCGTACGGCGACGCGCGGCGCTCGTCGCGCTCCTTGTGCAGGCGCTGGCGGATCGCGGTGGCGAGCGTCTTGCACAACTGGCGCGCGCCGTCGAGCTCGAGCTTGCCGAACGGCCCGCCGCTCTTGTTGTTGATCAGTTGCAGCACGCCATACAGCGTGGCGCCGTCGACCACCGGCAGCACCAGCATCTGCCGCGTGCGGTAGCCGGAGCGGCGATCGACCTCGCGCAGGAACGACAGCGCCGGGTCGATGCGGCGCAGTTCGGCGTCGTCGTAGACGTCGGCGATGTTGAGCTTCTGGCGACTGAGCGCAACGAAGCCGGCGATGCTTTGCGCGCCGATCGGCAGCTTGATCGCGCCGGTGGTGTTGAGCCCGGTCTTGAAGCGCGACACCAGCGAGACGCCGTCCTCGCCGACCGCGTACAGCGTGAGGCGGTCGGCGTTGAACAGGCGGCAGATGTCCTCGCCGAGGTCGAGCATCAGCTCGTCGAGGTTGTCGGTTTCGTGGATGCGGGTCGTGACCTGCTGCAGCTGGCGGAAGAACAGCGCCTCGAAGCTGACGCCGCGCTTTTCCGGCGCCACGCGCTGCGAGTCGAGGAACGCGCGCTCCACGTCGTCGTCGGGCGAAGAAGACAGCACCGCACTCACAGTTCGAACACCTGCCCGGCGGTGAGCTGCCGGATGTCGTGGCGGCGACCGGCGCGCCCATGGTGCGCGCGCTCCATGTCGTCGATCTCGCGCATGATGAGTTCGGTCTCGGCCGGCTTGGTGTGGCTGATGTAGATCGGAAAGCGCTTGTCCGCGGCAATCTGGTCGAGCTCGCCCGCGAGCGTGGTCGGCGACAGGTGCAGACTGCGCTCGGCGACTGCGGTCTCGCGGTTGCTGAATGCGGTTTCGATCACCAGCATCGCGACATCGAGCTGGTTCAGCCGCTGCCAGAACGGCGGATTGCGTTCGGTGTCGCCGGAGAACACCCAGGCGGCGCTGCCTGCGCTGACCGCGTAGCCGACCGCCGGCACGGTGTGCCGCGCGGGCAGCACTTCGATCTCGCGGCCGCCCAACGCGAGCCGCTCGCCGGTCGCGAGTTCGTGGAACGAGACCAGCGGCGCCGCCTGCGACGGGATGCGCGAGAAATCGGGCCAGATCGCGTCGTTGAACACATGGGCCTTCAGCGCGGCGAGGGTCTCGGCCAGCGCGTGGATCTGCAGCGGCGCGCGCCGGCAGGCCGCGGTGGCGTCGACCATCAGCGGCAGCGCAGCGATGTGGTCCAGATGCGAATGGGTCAGGAACACGTGCCCGACGGCGCGCATCTCGTCCAGCGTGAGGTCGCCGACGCCGGTGCCGGCGTCGATCAGCAGATCGTCGTCGATCAGAAACGAGGTGGTCCGGCAGTCGCGGGCAATCGCCCCCGAACAACCCAATACGCGCACCTTCATGCAATACCCTGGAGATCTGGATTCAATCGGGATTCAACACGGACCGCTTGGCTCCTCGCGGAACCGGACAGTGACGGACGATGGAAGGCTATCCGGTGGCGCCGCGGGCGGTAAAGGAATTTGTTGGCATGGCGCCGGTTTAGTTCCGCCGGCGCAGGCCCGCGAGTATCGGAGGCGCCGGGCCGCAGCCCTGTCAAGTCGGCGTCAGGCCTGCTGCAGGAACTGCATGCGGGTGCCGGCCAGCTCGAGCAGGTCGCCGTTCTTCAGTTCCACCGGTGCGGCGCCGACCGGAATGCCGTTCAGCGTGGGCGCGTCGGCGCCTTCGACGTGCGCGACGACGAAGCCCGGCGCGCGCCGGGTGATCGCGGCGACCGCGACGCCGGGCTTGCCGACCGTGGTCACGGTCTTGACAAGATGCACCTCGCGCCCCGCGGCCGCGCCGGACAGCACTTTGATGCTGGCGTTGACCGGCTGCAGGCTCGCCGGCCCGGAATGCGCGGACATCACCGACGCCGGGCCCGAGACCGGCCCGGCGCGATCGGCCGACGCCGGATCGGCGACGAACTTGATCTTGTACTTGCCGACCTCGATGATGTCGTTGTTTTGCAACATCTGCTTGCGGATCGACTTGCCGTTGACGTAGCTGCCGTTCGTGCTGTTCAGGTCTTCCAGGCAGACGTCGTTGCCGAACATCTGCAGCGCCGCGTGTTCGCCGCTGACCGCGAGGTTGTCGATCACGATGTCGTTATACGGGCGCCGCCCGAGCGAGGTGCGGTCCTTGGTGAGCTGAAATTCCTTGATGACGACACCGTCGATCGAGACGATCAGTTTCGGCATGGTCGACTCCTGTTCGCAATAGATGCTGGGGATGGCGCTGGGATTGGCGCTGGGAATGGCAGTAGGGATGGATGGACGGAACCAATCATATTCATATGCCGAGCCAACGAGACACCCGGCCCAGCCGCGCGCCGTTGCCGCCGCTGCTGCGTCGCACCAGCACCACGGAGATGTTGTCGCGGCCGCCGCCGGCGTTCGCGCCGGCGACGAGCCGGGTCGCGAGCACCGGCAGCGACTCGTCGCTGCACAGGATCGCGGCGATCGCGTCGTCGCCCAGCATATCGGGCAGGCCGTCGGAGCACAGCAGGTACAGGTCGGCCGGCTGGGTGCGGTGTTCGGCGACGTCGAGCAGCACCGCGTCCTCGACGCCGAGCGCGCGCGTGACCAGGTTCTTGTGCAGGCAGACGGCGGCTTCCTCGGCCGTCAGCAGGCCGGCGTCGAGCTGTTCCTGCAGCAGCGAGTGGTCGCGCGTGAGCTGCGTGAGCTCCCCGCCGCGCAGCCGGTAGCAGCGCGAGTCGCCGATATGGCCGACCACGAGCCGGTCCTGCTGCAGCACGGCCGCCACCAGCGTGGTGCCCATGCCGGCGTACTGCGGGTTCGCGCGCGCGGCGTCCAGGATTGCCCGGTTCGAGTTGTCGACGCAGATTTCCATCGCGCGCTGCACATCGCGGCCGCTGGCGCGGGCGCCGGCCTCGGCGAGCCAGCGCCCGAGCTCGGAGCGGATGAAGCTGGTCGCCATCGCGCTGGCGACTTCGCCCGCGTTGTAACCGCCCATGCCGTCGGCCAGCACGGCCAGGCCGAGCGCCGCGTCGAACGTGACCGAATCCTCGTTGTTGCCCCGAACCAGGCCTGGATCGGTGTGCGCGCAGAACTGATAGCTCAAGAATGAGTCCCTGGGACGAAACGGGTGCCGCGGCCGGCACCATCCTCGGTGCCGCCAGGGCGCATCACGGCCGCAGGCGTTCGGGGCCGCGCGCGAGCCGTGGCAGGCACGTTAGCAGAAGCAACCGGGGGCGCACAAGGGCGTTTTTCACGGCGCCGGGACGATCCGGATTAGTACGAACGGATCAATACGTGCCGCCGACCACGCCGGGCGGCCTCCGGGTCGGCCCGCGAGGATGCCAAAAGCCGTGCGCGTGGCGCTGTTAGAGCAGCGCCTTGAGAAGCTTGCCCATCTCGGACGGGTTGCGCGTGACCTTGAAGCCGCACGCTTCCATCACCGCCAGCTTGGCCTCGGCGGTGTCGGCGCCGCCGGAGATCAGCGCGCCCGCATGGCCCATGCGCTTGCCGGCCGGCGCGGTGACGCCGGCGATGAAGCCGACGATGGGTTTTTTCATGTGGTCCTTGCACCAGCGCGCGGCGTCGGCCTCGTCCGGGCCGCCGATCTCGCCGATCATGATCACCGCGTCGGTGTCCGGATCGTCGTTGAAGGCGCGCATCACGTCGATGTGCTTCAGGCCGTTGATCGGGTCGCCGCCGATGCCCACGGCGCTCGACTGACCGATGCCCAGTTCGGTGAGCTGTGCCACGGCTTCATAGGTCAGCGTGCCGGAGCGGCTGACCACGCCGACGCGGCCCTTCTTGTGGATGTGGCCCGGCATGATGCCGATCTTGATCTCGTCGGGCGTGATGAGGCCGGGGCAGTTGGGGCCGAGCAGCAGTGTTTTCTTGCCGCCCTTGGCCTCTTTTTCCTTCATCCTGTTGCGCACGACGAGCATGTCCTTGACCGGGATGCCTTCGGTGATGCAGATGACGAGATCGAGGTCGGCTTCGGCCGCTTCCCAGATCGCATCCGCCGCGCCCGCGGGCGGCACGTAGATCACGGAAACCGTCGCGCCCGTTTCCTTCTTCGCGTCCTTCACCGAAGCGAAGATCGGGATGTCGAAAATCTTCTCGCCGGCCTTCTTCGGGTTCACGCCCGCGACGAAGCAGGCCTTGCCGTTCGCGTACTCCTGGCACTTTTCGGTGTGGAACTGGCCGGTCTTGCCGGTGATGCCCTGGGTGATGACGCGCGTGTCCTTGTTGATGTAGATCGACATATCTGTTCCTAATCAGTTGAGGACAGAGCTGGTCCGCTGCGCGGCCTGCGGTCTGTCCCGCAAGGTCCTCACTTCACCGCGGCGACAACCTTTTGCGCCGCTTCCGCCATCGTGTCCGCGCTGATGATGGGCAAGCCGCTTTCGGCCAGCATCTTCTTGCCCAGCTCCTCGTTCGTGCCCTTCATGCGCACCACCAGCGGCACGCCGAGGTTCACCGCCCGGCACGCGGTGATCACGCCGGTGGCGATC
>JAFECV010000300.1 GCA_018241985.1 Pseudomonadota bacterium
GTTTTCCACCACGCTGTACCTCGATGTGCAGTTTTCAGGAGAAGGTGCGCTGGATCTGCCGCCGCTCGTGCCGGAACTGGCGGTGTACGCACTCGATGGCGATCTGCGGCTCGGCGCCGAGGCGCTTTCCGCGCGCACGCTGGCGGTGCTGGATGGCAGCGCACCGATGCGGATCGAGGCGCCGGGCGCGCGGCGGCTGGTGGTGATCGGCGGCGAACCGCTGGACGGCCACCGCTTCATCTGGTGGAACTACGTGTCCAGCCGCAAGGAGCGCATCGCGCAGGCGGCACAGGACTGGGCCGATCAGGCGATGGGCCGGGTTCCCGGCGAGACCGAGTTCATTCCGCTGCCCGAGCGCCGCTTCGTCGTATAGGCCGTACCGCCGACCACGCATAGTCGCTGCGCCGACCGCGGCAGCGCGGTTTCCTACAATCGGTGCATGTTCGTTCACCTGCGTCTGCACACGGAATTTTCCGTGATCGACGGCGCCAACCGCATCGACGAGGTGGTGGCCGCCGCCGCCGCCGACGGGCAGCCGGCGCTCGCGATCACCGACCTCGCCAACCTGTTCGGCGCGATCAAGTTCTACAAGGCCGCGCGCGGTGCCGGCGTCAAGCCGATCATCGGCGCGGAAATCCAGATCGAGGGCCTGGGCCCGGACGGCGCCGCGCCGCCGCGCATGCTGCTGCTGGCGCAGGACCGCCAGGGCTACCTGAACCTGTCGGAACTGCTGGCGCGCGCCTGGACCCGCAACGTGGTCAAGGCGCAGGCGCTGGTCCGGCTGGATTGGCTGGAAGAACTCGGCGCGGGGCTGATCCTGCTCTCGGGCGCGCAGGCCGGCCCGATCGGGCAGGCGCTGCTGCAGGGCGACCCGGAGCGCGCGCGCGAGCTGGCCGAGCGGCTGGCCGCGCTGTTTCCGCGGCGCTTCTATGTCGAACTGCAGCGCGCCGGCCGCGCCGACGACGAGGCCCATGTGGCCGCGGCGGTGCGGCTCGCCGCCGAGCTGGCGCTGCCGGTGGTCGCGACGCACCCGGTGCAGTTCATGCGCCAGGATGACTACGAGGCGCACGAGGCGCGCGTCTGCATCGCGGAAGGCGAGATTCTCGGCAACCCGCGGCGCGTGCGCCGCTTCACGACCGAGCAGTATTTCAAATCGAGCGAGGAGATGCGGGCGTTGTTCGCCGACATCCCGAGCGCGCTCGCCAACGCGCAGGAGATCGCGCGGCGCTGCAACCTCACGCTCGAACTCGGCCGCCCGCGGCTGCCGGACTTTCCGATTCCTGCGGTGGACGGCAGGCAGCTCTCGACCGAGGAATACTTTCGCCATGTCGCCGAGCGCGGCCTGAAAGAGAGGCTCGCGCAGCGCTACCCCGATGCCGCCGAGCGCGAGGCGCAGCGCCCGCATTACGAAGAGCGGCTCGCGTTCGAGATCGCGACCATCGTCAAGATGGGGTTCCCGGGCTACTTCCTGATCGTCGGCGACTTCATCAACTGGGCCAAGAACAACGGCTGCCCGGTGGGACCGGGCCGCGGCTCGGGGGCGGGCTCGCTGGTCGCGTACGCGCTCGGCATCACCGACCTGGATCCGCTGCAGTACAAGCTGCTGTTCGAGCGCTTCCTGAACCCGGAGCGGGTGTCGATGCCCGACTTCGACATCGACTTCTGCCAGGCCAACCGAGACCGCGTGATCGACTACGTGAAGGAGAAATACGGCAAGGACGCGGTCAGCCAGATCGCGACCTTCGGCACGATGGCCGCGCGCGCCGCCATCCGCGACGTGGGCCGGGTGATGGACATGAGCTACACCTTCTGCGACGGCATCTCCAAGCTGGTGCCGAACAAGCCCGGCATGACGGTGACGCTGCAGTACCCGCCCGACCCCAAGGTGCCCGGCGACAAGAACCATTACGCGCTCGAGATGGAGCCGCTGCTGGCCGAGCGCGTCGCGAAGGAGGACGAGGTCCGCACGCTGATCGAGATGGCGCAGAAGCTCGAGGGCATGACGCGCAACGTCGGCATGCATGCCGGCGGCGTGCTGATCGCGCCGGGCAAGCTCACCGACTTCTGCCCGCTGTACCAGCAGCCGGGCAGCACCGCGGCGGTCAGCCAGTACGACAAGGACGACGTGGAGGCCGCCGGCCTCGTGAAGTTCGACTTCCTGGGGCTGGCGACGCTGACCATCCTGGAGATCGCGAAGGACCTGATCCGGAAGCAGCACGCGGGGCAGCAGGACTTCGCGTTCGAGAACGTCCCGCTGGGCGACGAGGCGACCTACAAGCTGTTCGCCGACGGCAAGACCGAGGCGGTGTTCCAGTTTGAAAGCCGCGGCATGCAGGGCATGCTGCGCGACGCGAAGCCGACGCGGCTGGAGGACCTGATCGCGCTCAATGCGCTGTACCGCCCGGGCCCGATGGACCTGATCCCGAGCTTTCTCGCGCGCAAGCAGGGCAGGGAGCCGGTCGAGTACCCGCATCCGCTGGTCGCCGACATGCTGTCCGAGACCTACGGCATCATGGTCTATCAGGAACAGGTGATGCAGACCGCGCAGATCCTGGGCGGCTACTCGCTCGGCGGCGCGGACCTGCTGCGCCGCGCGATGGGCAAGAAGAAGGCCGAGGAGATGGCCGAGCACCGCGACATCTTCCGGCGCGGCGCGGCGAAGAACGGCATCGCCGAGGACAAGGCCGACGAGATCTTCGACCTGATGGAGAAGTTCGCGGGCTACGGCTTCAACAAGTCGCACGCGGCCGCGTATTCGCTGCTTGCGTACCACACTGGATGGCTGAAGGTCCACTACACGGCCGAATTCTTCTGCGCGAACATGAGCGTGGAAATGGACGACACCGACCGGCTCAGGCTCCTGGTCGAGGACGCCACCGCCAAGTTCGGCATCGCGTTCGAGCCGCCCGACGTGAACCGCGGCGGCTACCGGTTCGAACCGGTCTCGGACCGCACGATCCGCTACGGCCTGGGCGCGGTCAAGGGCACCGGCCAGCTCGCGGTCGAGGCGATCGTGCGCGCGCGCGAGGAGCAGGGCGCGTTCACCAGCCTGTTCGACTTCTGCTGCCGCGTCGACCGCGGCCGCATCAACAAGCGCACCGTGGAAGCCTTGATCAAGGCCGGCGCGTTCGATTCGCTGCACGGCAACCGCGCGGCCATGGTCGCGTCGATCGATCGCGCGTTCGACTTCGCCGCCGCCGCCGAGGCGAACGCGCTGCAGGGCGGGCTGTTCGACGCCGGCGGCGCCGACGCGATCGGTTCCAGCACGCGCGAGCCCGAACTGGTCGACCAGGCGCCCTGGGGCGTGCGCGAGCGGCTGAACCACGAGAAGGCCGCGATCGGCTTCTGCCTCACCGGCCATCTGTTCGACGAGGCCTCGGGCGAGGTGCGCCGCTTCGTGCCGAAGCGCATCGCCGACCTGGCCGAGTCGCGCGAGCCGCAGCTCGTCGCCGGCGTCGTCGGCGACATGCGGGTCATCAACACGCAGCGTGGGCGGCTCGCGATCTTCCGCCTCGACGACGGATCGGCGACCCTCGAGGCGACCGCCGACGAAGCGACGCTCGCCAACTGCCGCAACCTGCTGCGCGAGGACGAGGTCGTGGTGCTGCGCGCGCGCGTGCAGAACGACCGCGTCACCGGCGGCCTGCGCCTGGCCACGCAGCAAGCGTGGGATCTGGCCGGCGCGCGCTGCCGGTT
>JAFECV010000301.1 GCA_018241985.1 Pseudomonadota bacterium
GCTCCATGGCTACCAGTTCCCGGCCGATGTCGGGTTGTGGGGATGTCATGCGGTTGAAGCCCACGGTGATGCGGCGCTGGCGAAGCGCTTCGATCTGTTCGTTCTTGTTCATCGTGTGCAGAACGATGTTCACGCCCGGCAGCCTGTTGTTGAAGTCTTGCAGCAGCTTGGGAATGATGTCGTAGATAGCCGAGCCGAAGATGGCCACATCGAGGCGACCGAGCTTGCCTTCGCCAGCCCGTTGCACACGGTCGATTGCGGCTTCGACCAGCATGCGGATGTTGCTGGCCTCCTCCTTGAACATCTCGCCTGCCTGAGTGAGTTCCACGCCCTTGGCGGTGCGCACGAAAAGCTCAACCCCCAGTTCCTCTTCGAGCGAATGAATCTGTCGCGTCAGAGGTGGCTGAGAGATGTACAGACGAGCGGCGGCACGGCCGATATTGAGTTCTTCGGCGACGGCAAGGAAGTACTTGAGGTGACGAAGATCCATGTGCCTAGGCTGCGAATAGACGGAAGGGTGGCCCTCTGCAGCACAGGCTCGCGGCTGATCAGCATGGTCCTTTTGAACGAAATTCGGCGGATTCGATGTCGAATGCTACCGGAAGAATGAATCAATTGATACCGCCGACGCAGCGCAATTGCCGCCTTGACTGGGAATCAGTTCTGAGCAGTCTGGATGCGCCGTGAAATGGGTGCGAACACCAGCGTTTCCCATAGGAATAGTGCGTTGCTGCGTGATCTTCGCAAGCCGGCGGCCACCCGCTGAAGCGCTTCATACTTTGCGAGTATCGACATCGGCGTCTAACGGTATTGGATTGGGATTGGCCAAGTGCCTAGACTTCGCAGCCAGTCATATCTATGGGTCATGCAACAGGTGTGGCCCGTCGAGTGCAATACCGAACGCCATCGTTCCAACCATTAACCCATCGGAGACAAATCATGGCAATGACCGGAGTGCTACGTCCAGGACACGCTCAACTGCGCGTGCTGGACCTCGAAGTGAGTCGCAAGTTTTATCGCGACGTCGTCGGTCTCGTTGAGACTGGCACCGATGCCCAGGGGCGGGTGTATTTCAAAGGCTGTGATGAGCGCGATCACAACAGCATCCTGCTGCGACAAGCCGATTCCGCCGGCGTTGATTTCGTGGGCTACAAGGTGCTTGACCGTGCGTCGCTCGACGACCTCGAACGCGGCGTTCGCGAGTTCGGGATCAAGACCGAGCGTATCGCCGCTGGCGAAATGCTGGAGACAGGCGAGCGCGTGCGCTTTCAATTGCCCACTGGGCACCTGTTCGAGCTCTATGCCGAGAAAAAACACGTCGGCAATGGCTTGGGTCAGGTCAACCCGCGGCCTTGGGGGCCGAGCTTCGAACATGGCATGGCGCCGACCCGGTTCGACCATTGCCTGCTCTATGGGCCGAACATTGCAGCCAATAAGAAACTCTTCACCGAGGTACTGGGTTTCTACCTGGTCGAACGGGTGATCGGCCCCAAAGAGGCGGGTGAGCCCGAGATTGCGATCTTCCTGTCCTGTTCGCACAAGACGCATGACATCGCCTTCGTCGAACATCCGGAGCCGGGCAAGCTGCACCACGTGTCGCTTCGCATGCCGAGTTGGGAGCGTGTATTGCGTGCAGGGGACATCATGGGCATGAACAACGTGCCCATTGATATCGGCCCCACAAGGCACGGCGTCACGCGGGGCGAGACGATCTACGCGTGGGATCCGTCTGGCAACCGCTTTGAGACCTTTTGCGGCGGCTACGAACCCTACCCCGACGGCGAACCTCTCACCTGGACATTTGATGAGTTCGGGCATGGGCTTGACTACCCCACGGGCAAGCTTCACGAAAGTTTTCTGGGCATCGTGACTTGACCTATTGAGCTTTCGCAGTCAAGCCGTTGCCGCATCGGCGCAAGCTAACGCGGCCTGCGACACAGTAAGCCTGCCCGGCAAAGGACTCGTGACGCCCTGAGTGCCACACGAAAGGAGACAACACCATGCCCGCCCTGGATTTTCCGCGACCAACGAAGGCGCCGCCGTGCTACGTGCGCGTGCGCGGCCCCTTGTTCAAGACGATCTGATGAGAACCACCATGTCTGAAAGCGCTGGTTACCATCGGGTCACGATCGCCGAAACCGGCGAGTCCTTCCAGTGCAGCGACACAGAGTCGGCCCTCAGTGCGTTGGCGCGCTCTGGTAAGCGCGGCATCCCAGTGGGGTGCCGTGGTGGCGGTTGCGGCGTATGCAAGGTCGCGATCCTCTCCGGTGATTTCCGCAAACGCGCCATGAGTCGCTCGCACATCACGGAGGAAGACGAGGCAAGGCACCATGTACTCGCGTGTTGCATCTACCCGCAAAGTGACATCCAGGTGCATGTGATTGGCAAGCTGCAAAAGGCTATCCATCGATGAGGGCAACAATCGGTGAGGCACAACACGCTGTACCGATCTACCGCGTCAAGGTCGAAAGCCTCTGCTGTTGCAATGATGAGGATGTCGCATCTCTCGTCTGCCGCCTCTTCGATCAGCGTCTTGCCAAGACTCGTACACCGTGGCTGATGCTCCTGGGGCTGAAGTCCGGCTTCTTTGAGTTGCTGTGCCTCGAACCTTGCGTTCCAAAGAGGCATCGGCAATCGCCTCCTCGAGGAAATCGGACAACTCCAGCAGATGGTCTTGAATTTCGCCCACGCTTAGCCGCATAACGAATATTGGAGACAACGCATGCCCGTATCCCCTGCCGACCCTGCGGAGGCTGGTACATACCAGGTGCGTGTCACAAGCCGGGACTTGCTGGCCGAAGACATCGTCGCACTCCGCTTGCAGCCCGTCGGAGACGGCACGCTGTCCACCTATGAGGCCGGAGCCCACGTGGAGCTGCATCTGCCCAACGGCATGGTCCGGCAGTACTCGCTGTGCGACGCGCCGGGCGGCGATGGCTACCGGATTGCCGTGCTGCGCGAGGCATCTGGCCGGGGTGGTTCGACATGCGTGCACGAGGCGCTACGCGAAGGCTCGGAGCTGCGCGTCGGCACGCCCCGCAATCTGTTCCCGTTGCACCCCGCGCCCCATGCGTTGTTGCTGGCTGGTGGGATAGGCATCACCCCGCTCATGGCGATGGCCGAAGTGCTCGCACGCCAGGGGGCGTCATTTTCCTTGCATGCGTGCGCACGCCATCGGGGGCGTGCCGCGTTTTTTGATGAATTGGCGGTCAAGCCGTGGGCATCGCAGGTGCATTGGCACCTCGACGACGGACCGCCGGAGCAGCGACTTTCCTTGGAGCGTGTTCTTGCTGCCAGCCCTGCAGGCAGCCATGCCTGGATTTGCGGCCCGGACGGCTTCATCGCTTATGCGCTTGCGGCCTGCACGCAGGCGGCATGGTCGGACGAGCGGGTGCACGTCGAGCGCTTCAGCGCGTCGGCCACGGATGCGTCGGGGACGGCCTCGACGGGATTTGACGTGCAGTGGGCACCGACGGGGCAAGTCCTGCACGTGCCGCCGGAGCGCTCAGTCGCCTCGGTGCTGCGCGAGGCCGGTTTGCCCGTGGCACTGTCGTGCGAACAGGGCATTTGCGGCACCTGCCTGCTGCGCGTGTGCAGCGGCCAGCCGGAGCACCGCGACATGTTCCTCAGTGCCGAGGAACAGGCGGCCAACGACCGCTTCACGCCGTGCTGCTCGCGAGCGCTCAGTGGCCGG
>JAFECV010000302.1 GCA_018241985.1 Pseudomonadota bacterium
CAACCCGCACGGCCGCTGCCCGACGATGCGCTGATCATCCTGCCGGTGCGCGGCGTCGTGCTGTTTCCCGGCACGGTGTTTCCGCTGGTCGTCGGGCGCGAGCGTTCGCGCGCGGCCGTGCAGGAGGCGGTGCGGCTCGAGCGCCCGATCGGCGTGCTGCTGCAAAGCCGCGCCGAGGCCGAGGAACCGGGGCCCGACGATCTGCACTGGGTCGGCACCAGCGCCGGCGTGCTGCGCTACATCACGACCCCGGACGGCGCGCATCACGTCGTCGCGCGCGGCCTCAAGCGCTTTCGCGTGCTGCAGTTCCTCGACGGCTGGCCGTTCGCGGTGGCGCGGGTGCAGACCATCGACGACGCCGACGAGGGCCAGGCCGAGGTCGAGGGCCGCGGGCGGGCGCTCAAGGAGCGCGCGATCGAGATCCTGCAACTGCTGCCGCAGGTGCCGCAGGAGGTGGCGCTGGCGGTGCAGGGCATGGAAGGCGCGGCGCAGCTCGCGGACTTCATCGCCGGGCTGATCGACATCCCGACCGAGGAAAAGCAGTCGCTGCTGGAAACGTTCGACCTGAAGGCGCGGCTCGACCGGCTGCTGCAGATCCTCGCGCACCGGCTGGAGGTGCTGAAGGTCTCGCGCGAGGTCGACGAGCGCACGCGCGAATCGATCGGCGACGTGAACCGCAAGCACCTGCTGCGCGAGCAGATGCGCACCATCCAGAAGGAGCTCGGCGAGGACGACGAGGGCGCGACCGAGCTCGCCGAACTGGAGAAGGCGATCGCCGACGCGCACATGCCCGACGAGGTCGACAAGGCCGCGCGCAAGGAACTCAAGCGCCTGCAGCGCATGCCCGACGGCGCCGGCGAGTCGTCGATGGTGCGCAGCTACCTCGAATGGCTGGTCGAGCTGCCGTGGAGCAACGACGCCGGCGCGCCCATCGACATCAACGAGGCGCGCCGCATCCTCGACGCGGACCACTTCGGGCTGGAGAAGATCAAGAAGCGCATCCTCGAATACCTCGCGGTGCGCAAGCTGAACCCGACCGGGCGCAGCCCGATCCTGTGCTTCGTCGGCCCGCCGGGGGTCGGCAAGACCTCGCTCGGCCAGAGCATCGCGCGTGCGACCGGGCGTGTGTTCTCGCGCGTGAGTCTGGGCGGCGTGCACGACGAGGCCGAGATCCGCGGCCACCGGCGCACCTACATCGGCTCGCTGCCCGGCAACATCATCCAGGCGCTGCGCAAGGCCGGCACGCGCAACTGCCTGATGATGCTCGACGAGGTCGACAAGCTCGGCGCCGGCGGCTTTCACGGCGACCCGGCGTCGGCGCTGCTCGAGGTGCTGGACCCGGAGCAGAACAACAGCTTCCGCGACAACTACCTGGCCGTGCCGTACGACCTGTCGCACGTGATGTTCATCTGCACCGCGAACGTGCTCGACACGATCCCCGGGCCGCTGCGCGACCGCATGGAAGTGATCGCGCTGCCCGGCTACACCGCGCAGGAGAAGCTCCAGATCGCGCGCCGCTACCTCGTGCCGCGCCAGCTCGCCGCGGCCGGGCTGAATGCCGAGCAGTGCGAGATCGACGACGCGGCGCTCGAAGCGATCGTCGACCGCTACACGCGCGAGGCCGGCGTGCGCAACCTCGAGCGCGAGATCGGCCGCGTGGTGCGGCACGTCGCGGTGCGCGTCGCCGAGGGGAGCAGCGCGCGCATGGCGATCGCCGACCGCGACCTGCAGGCGATCCTCGGCGCGCCGCCGTTCGAATTCGAGGTCGCGATGCGCACCGACATTCCCGGCGTGGCCACGGGTCTCGCCTGGACGCCGGTCGGCGGCGACATCCTGTTCATCGAGGCGGCGCGCATGCCGGGCAGCGGCCGTCTCATCCTCACCGGGCAGCTCGGCGACGTGATGAAGGAGAGCGCGCAGGCGGCGCTGTCGCTGGTGAAGGCGCGCGCTGAAGCGTTGGGCATCGCGCCCGAGTCGTTCGAGAAGTCCGACATCCACGTGCACGTGCCGGCCGGCGCGACGCCGAAGGACGGGCCGAGCGCCGGCGTCGCGATGTTCGTCGCGCTGACCTCGCTGCTCACCGGCCGCCCGGTGCACAGCGACGTCGCGATGACCGGCGAGATCAGCCTGCGCGGCCTCGTGCTGCCGATCGGCGGCGTCAAGGAGAAGGTGCTCGCCGCGCAGCGCGCCGGCATCGAGACAGTGCTGCTGCCCGCGCGCAACCGCCGCGACCTGGACGACATTCCGGAAGACGTGCGGTCGCGACTGCAGTTCGTCTGGCTGGAGCAGGTCGACGATGCGATCGCCGCGGCGCTGCAGCCGGCCGCGACGGCCTCGTCTGCCGTCTGAGCGCGCAGCGGCGGGGATGGGCAATTCATTTGCCCGCGCGCCTGCGCTTGATTGAATACCGATTGGTGTGTATTATACACACCAATGAACAGCGCCGACCTGATTCGGGAAATGCAGCGTGCGGGTTGGCGACTTGTTCGGGTGAACGGCTCGCACCACATTTACAGGCACCCCACCATCGCCGGCATTGTCGTCGTGCCGCACCCCAAGAAAGACTTGGGTCAGGGGTTGGTGAAAGCCATCCGGCGACAAGCCGGTCTTTGAAAGGAACGCCATGCGCTACCCCATTGCCATTGAACCCGGCAACGCTTCCACCGCGTGGGGTGTTGTCGTGCCCGATCTGCCCGGCTGCTTTTCCGCTGGCGACACGCTGGAGGAAGCCTTGGTGCAGGCCGAAGACGCCGTCGTCGCATGGATCGAGACTGCGCTCGATGCTGGTCAGGAAATTCCCGCGCCCTCGCATATCGAGGCCCTGCGCGCGGCGCATCTCGAGCTCGAAGGATGGATGTGGGCGCTGGTGAAGATCGACCCCGCTGTGCTGGACGACACCGTGGAGCGGGTGAACATCAGCTTGCCCCGCCGCGTGCTGCGCCGCCTGGATGCTCGCGCCCGCAGCGCCGGCGAAACGCGCTCGGGGTTCATCGCGCGCATGGCGGTCGAGGAACACGCCTGAGCACGTGAATCCTGGTAGGACCTGCGGGGATCGAACCCACGACAAACGGATTAAAAGTCACGTAAAGGCATGTCCAAGATCGTCCACGTTGTCACAGTGATGTTTTTAGAAATGCATATAGATCAATAGGTTATTGCGCGCGTTAGTCCGTTGTGGTACGGTAGCGTCCATCTACAGCCAACTTGCTACTGTGACATGGATAGTGACAAGAACCCCGGCCATGCCCCGCTGCGGCGGACCACAACGAAGCCCCTGACCGCCGTCGCCATCGCTGGCATGCGTCCCGGTGCTGTGCTTGCTGATGGCGGCATCCCGCCCGGCGCTGGCCGGCTGAAAGTTCGCAAGCGCCCTACTGCTGCCGGCGCCGTGACCGAATGGCTGTTCCAGTATTTCCGCGACAGCCGATCCGTGCGCTTGAGCATCGGCCGCTACAGCGCGACCGGAACGGGCGGCCTGAGCCTTGCCATGGCCCGCGAGCGCGCTGGTGAGCTGCAGGCGCTGATCCGCGCCGGCACCGACCCCGCGACGGCGATCGAACTGGGGCGGCAGAAGACACGCGACGCACAGCATGCGGCTGCACAGGCGAGCCGCGAGGCCCGGCAGAAGACTCTCGCCGCACTGCTGGTCGCCTACGTCGATGATCTGCGCGCACGCGGCA
>JAFECV010000303.1 GCA_018241985.1 Pseudomonadota bacterium
CTGGTCGATGACCCGATGGCCAAGATGTTCGCGCCCTTTGGCGATGCCCGGCACAAGATCAGCGGCGGCGACACCAGCCAGAGCCGAGACATGTACTTCGGCATCTATCAGGCGCTGACCACGGCCAGCGCCGACGTGTTCCGCCAGTACCGCCCGGATTTTTTCGACCTGATCATCATCGACGAATGCCACCGCGGCTCCAGCCGCGAAGAGAGCGCATGGCGTGCGGTGCTGGACTACTTCGAGCCTGCCGTGCAGTTCGGCATGACCGCCACGCCGCTGCGCGAAGAATCGCGCGACAGCTACGAATACTTCGGCAACCCCGTCTACACCTACAGCCTGCGCCAAGGCATCGAGGATGGCTTTCTGGCACCGTACCGCGTGCACCGCGTCATCACCACGGTCGATGCCGCCGGCTGGCGCCCCAGCAAGGACGAACTCGACCGCTTTGGCCGCGAGGTGCCCGACGACGAATACCAGACCAAGGATTTCGAGCGCGTCGTTGCACTGCGCGCCCGCACGCGGGCGATGGCCCGTCACCTGACCGATTTGCTGAAGGGCACCGACCGCTTCGCCAAGACGCTGGTGTTCTGCGTCGATCAGGAGCACGCCGCCGAGATGCGGCAGGAACTCGTCAACCTCAACAGCGATCTGGTCAAGCAGTACCCGAACTACGTCTGCCGCGTCACTGCCGACGAAGGCGACATCGGCCTCGCACATCTGGCGGATTTCCAGGATGTCGAAGAGCCGGCGCCGGTCATCCTCACCACCTCGCAGCTGTTGACCACCGGCGTCGATGCCGAAATGGTCAAGAACGTGGTTCTGGCCCGCGTGGTCGGCTCGCGCTCCGAGTTCAAGCAGATCATCGGGCGCGGCACCCGGCTCAAGGTCGATTACGGCAAGGAATACTTCAATATCGTCGACTTCACCGGCACAGCCACGCGGCACTTCGCCGACCCGGACTTCGATGGCGACCCCGTGCGCATCGAGGAGGTCGTTGTCAACGAGGATGGCGTGCAAGTTGCCGTGGCCGATGTGGTGGAGGACGGGCAACATGCCGAGTCAATCAACGACTACGGCGTGGCGGAAGACGGTGTTCTTCCGATGGAGGGCGAGCCTGTGGAACCGCGCAAGTTCTACATCGACGGCGGCGAAGTCGAAGTCATCGGCCATCTGGTCTATGACCTCGACACCGACGGCAAGAAGCTCCAGGTCGTCAAGTACACCGACTATTCGGGCCGCGCCCTGCGTACGCTCTACCCCACGCGCGAGGCGCTGCAATCGAAATGGGCCAATCCGGACACGCGCGCCGAGGTGCTGCGCGAGTTGACCGAGCGCGGCATCAGCTTTGAGGAACTGGCCTCCAGCAGCGAACAGCCCGATGCCGACCCCTTCGACCTGCTGTGCCATCTGGCGTGGAACGCGCCGCTGCGCACACGCCGCCAGCGGGCCGAAGCCGCCCAGCGCCAAACCCAAGACCTGTTCGCGCAGTACGGCGACACCGCCCGCGAAATCCTCACGCTGCTGCTCGACCGTTACGTCGAGCGCGGCATCATCCAGTTCAATGCGCTGTCCGAGCTGATGAAGGTGCAACCCTTCGACCGCTATGGCTCCCCCTTTGAGATCGCCACACGCCACTTTGGCGGCGTGCCCGCGATGCGCGAGGCCGTCACGCGGCTACAGACCGCGATCTATCAATAACAGCGCCCACAAGAAGAACCCGAACCGATGGCCAAGGCAAAAAGCAAAACCCCGCTCACCACCCGCGACAACCTCTCCGCACTGATCGGCAGCGCGCGCAAGATTCTGCGCAAGGACAAGGGCCTCAATGGCGACGTGGATCGCCTGCCGCTGCTCACCTGGGTGATGTTTCTCAAATTCCTCGACGACCTCGAACTCAAGCACGCGCAGGAAGCCGAACTCGACGGCAAGCACTACCAGCCCATCATCGAAGCGCCCTACCGCTGGCGCGACTGGGCCGCACGCGAAGACGGCATCACCGGCGACGAACTGCTGGCCTTCATCGGCCAGGAGTACACCCACCGCGCCGACGGCAGCCTGGGGCAAGGCCTGTTCGCCTATCTGCGCGGTCTGGCGGGCGAAGGCGAGAAAGGCAGCCAGCGCGAAGTCATCGCCAACGTGTTCAAGGGCGTGCAAAACCGCATGGTCAGCGGCTACCTGCTGCGCGACATCGTCAACAAGGTGGGCGGCATCCACTTCAACGCCAGCGAGGAAATCCACACCCTCTCGCACCTGTACGAATCCATGCTGCGCGAAATGCGCGACGCGGCGGGCGACACCGGCGAGTTCTACACCCCGCGCCCGGTGGTGCGCTTCATGGTGCAGGTGACCGACCCCCGCTTGGGCGAAACCGTGCTCGACCCCGCCTGCGGCACCGGTGGCTTTCTGGTCGAAGCCTTCGACCACATCAACGCGCAGGTCACCACCACCGAGCAGCGCCGCACCCTGCAACACGACACGCTCACCGGGCAAGAAGCCAAGCCGCTGCCCTACATGCTGGCGCAGATGAACCTGCTGCTGCACGGGCTGGAAGCGCCGCAGATCGCCTACGGCAACACGCTGGAGCGGCGCATCACCGAAATCGGCCACGACGAGCGCGTGGACGTGATCCTCACCAACCCGCCCTTTGGCGGCGAGGAAGAGGCCGGCATCAAGGCCAACTTCCCGCCCAACATGCAGACCAGCGAAACCGCGCTGCTGTTCCTGCAATACATCATGCGCAAGCTGCGCGTGGCCGGTGCGCCCGTGAAAGGCAAGAAAGCCGCCGAACGCGGCGGCCGCGCGGCCGTCGTCGTACCCAACGGCACCCTGTTCGGCGACGGCGTGGCCGCCGTCATCAAGGCCGAACTGCTCAAGGAGTTCAATCTGCACACCATCGTGCGCCTGCCGCAAGGCGTGTTCGCGCCCTACACCGACATTCCCGCCAATCTGCTGTTCTTCGAGCGTGGCGGCCCCACACAAAGCATCTGGTACTACGAATTGCCCTTGCCCGAAGGCCGCAAGAAGTACAGCAAGACCGCACCCTTGCAGTTCGAGGAATTCGCGCCCGTGCTGGCGTGGTGGAGCGCGCGCGAGCAAGGCCCGCAGGCGTGGAAGGTCAGCGCCGCCGATATTGCGGCTAGCGGCTACAACCTCGACCGCAAGAACCCCAATGCCAAGTCGGGGCTGGAACACACCGACCCGAAAGAACTGATCGCTTCCATGCGCGGGCACGAGGCCGAGGTGATGCGCTTATTGGGCGAGATTGAAACCTTGGTGAATGAGGTGCAGGTGTGAAAGCGTGGCCGACCGTGGCCTTGGGCGACTTGCTGAATCGGTCAACTGAAGCTGCTGCCATTGCGCCCGACGCGGAATATCACGAGGTCACGATCAAGCTCTGGGGCAAGGGCGTTGTCAGTCGGGGAAAAGTGCGTGGCAGCGATGTGGTGTCCGTGCGCCGTGCGGTGCGCACCAATCAGTTGATTCTCTCGAAAATCGACGCGCGCAACGGTGCAATCGGCTTGGTTCCGCCAGAACTGGATGGAGCCATCGTCAGCAACGATTTCCCATCCTTCGACGTCCGCGACGTGCGCCGCTGCGATCCGGCATTCATGGGCTGGCTCGTCCGCTCAACGCCATTCGTGGCGCTTTGCAAAGCAGCCAGCGAGGGAACGACCAA
>JAFECV010000304.1 GCA_018241985.1 Pseudomonadota bacterium
CGGCGCGCGAAGGCCACGTGCTCGGCGCGCGTGATGTCCTGGTCGCGCAGGAACAGCACGCGGTGCCGGAGCAGCAGCGCGCGGATTTCGGCGAACAGGCCGGCATCGCGCGCGGCATCGCCAAGGCTGACGTCCGAGAGCTCGGCGCCGATGACGGGGGTGATCTGTCGAATCTTCATTGCTGCTGTCTCCTGGGGTGGGCGACCGGCCGGTCCGCCTGGATTTCGCGGCCCGGCAACCGGTGGGAACTCCCAGTGAGTATGGCGAGCGTTCCCGATTTTTGATTGCTTATCGGGGACATTAAATTGCTCATTTGGGACAGCGCCGAAGCCGCGCGCAGCAGCTTCACGGTGCCGGCTGCGACCTCATTGCCATTTCAGCAACCCGCGCTCCAGCCGCGACATGCTGGCGGTGACGACCACGCCCAGCAGCGCCAGAACCAGCAGCAGCCCCATCACGCCGTTCATGTTGAAGGTCGACTGCATGTAGGCCAACTGTTGACCCAGGCCATGTTCGGCGGCAATCAGCTCGGCGCCGACCACGCCGAGCATCGAGTACACGAGCGCCAGCCGCAGGCCCGATGCGATCACCGGCACGGCCGATGGCAGCGTCACCTGCATGAACAACTGCAGCGGCGATGCGCCCAGGCTGCGCGTCAGCGTCAGCAGATCACCCGACACGCCGCGAATGCCGGCCACGGTGTTCGCCAGCACGATGAAGAACGACAGGCTCGTCCCGACCGCGATCTTGGAGCCCAGGCCCAGGCCGAACCACAGCAGGAACAAGGGAACCAGCGCGATGCGCGGCATCGCATTGAGCAGCGTCAGGTACGGGTCGGCCGCGCGCTCGAAGCGCGGCCAGGCCACGAACATCAGCCCGAGAAGGATCGCGAGCACGCTGCCGAGCACGAACGAAACCGCGGTGCCCAGCAAGGTGTAGCCCAGATCCAGCCACAACGTGGGCTTGGACACGAAACCTTGGTAGAGGTACGCCGCGATCTCCGATGGGCGCCCGAAGAAGGTGGCGCTGAGCCACCCACGCGCGCAGGCGAACTCCCACACGCCGATGAAGACCGCCAGGAAGACCAGGTGGCCCGCCACTTCCTGCCAGCGCCAGGCATGCTTGATGTCGTTCATGGCCGGTTCCTCATTCGACGGCTTGCGCGGGCGCGCCGGACAATTGAATGCCGCGCTCGAGCTGCTCCCAGACATGGGTGTAGATCTCGTGGAACTCCGGGCTTTTCTGCAGCTCGCGAACCGAGCGCGGCCGGGCCAGCGCGATCGGCACATCGGCCACGATGCGCCCCGGCCGTGCGCTCATCACGATGACCCGGTCCGACAGCGCGACCGCTTCGGCGAGGTCGTGCGTGATGAAGACCACGGTGCGGCGATGCTCCTGCCACAGTTGAAGCAACAGGTCTTCCAGCGTGAGCTTGGTCTGCGCATCGAGCGCGCCGAAGGGCTCGTCCATCAGCAGGATCGGCGACTTCAGCCCGAAGGTGCGCGCCAGCGCGCAACGCTGGCGCATGCCGTGCGACAACGCCTTCGGATAGTTGCCCTCGAAACCCTTCAGGCCCACATGGGCCAGCAACTCGCGCGCCTGCGCTTGTGCTTCGGCCTTCGGCACGCCGCGTATCTGCATGCCATAGCAGGCATTCGACAGCGCCGTGCGCCATGGCAACAGGCAATCTCGCGCCAGCATGTAGGCCAGGTCGGGGTTGCCTTCATGCGGTGGCTTGCCCAGGATCGAGATCGCGCCCTCCTGCGGCGGCAGCAAGCCCGTGAGCTGGTTCAGCACCGTGGTCTTGCCGCAGCCGCTCGGTCCGACGATGGAGACGAAATCTCCCTCGTTGATGTCCAGCGAGAAGTCATCCACCGCCAGCACCCGCGGGCCGAAGCGGATCGTCAGATTTCTTATCGAAATCGCAGGCATGGCGCGCCCCTCGTCAGGGCGCGCGCGAATCGACCAATTCCGACACGGCGATCGCCCTGTCCGCCTGGCCCGTCTTGACCATGTAGTCGATGGTCGCCTTCAGGGCGGTGCGGTCGACGTGTTCATTGTGCCCGCCGGTCTTGATCTGGCGCTGCAGCAGGGCTCGCGTCAACTTGTCGCCGTCGGGCCCTTGGAACTGGAAGAACGATTCGCTGATCTTGACGAGTTCCTCGAAGTTCGCCGGATCGTTGATGAACTTGTTGGCGTCGTGGGCCGCCTTGATCAACGCCGCGACCACGTCCGGATGGGCGTCGGCATATTCCTGCGTCAGATACAGGCCGGCGCCCGCGCCGTTGCTGGCGTACATTTCGGCGGGTTCGCGGTCGGTATCGGCACGCCAGACCGGCTTGCACTGCTTGGTCACCTCGCAGATCGTGGCTCCCGGCTCGAAGGTGGCGGCGAAATCGATCTGCTTGTTGACCAGCGCCGGGATCGCAGTGGTGGGACCGCCGACGGCGACGAAGGTCACGTCGTCGGGCTTCATGCCGGCCTTTTCGAGCATGAGACGCACCACGGTCTCGACACCGCTGCCGCGCGTGGTGACACCGACCTTCTTGCCTTTCAGGTCGTGCACCCAGGCCGGGAAGGGTTTGCCGGCGTTCGGGGTGGGTACGTGATTGCCGACGATCATCACGCCGACGCTGTTGGCGTAGTCATTCAGAATCCATTTCACCTTGGCGCCCTTCAGCACGGCCGGAATGACGGCTTCGGGGCTGCCGATGGCCGCATCGATGCTCTTGCCCAGCATCGCCTGGATCCCCAGCGGCGCGCCTGGAATGACCTGCAATTTGCATGTGATGCCGGCATTCGTGCAGTAGCCCTTGGTGATCGCGACACGCATCGTCAGGCCAGTCGTTCCAGGGTAGTCCTGGATGACGACCGTTTCACCCTTGCCCTGGGCGCTGGCCGCCGTGGCGGCAGCAGCCAGCACGGCCGCGAGCAGCATCTTGAATGAACGCCCGCGCGTCTTCTGGTGTCGTGATGTGTTGTTCATGGTGTCTCCGATCGAGGTTGGTCTTGCAGAAAATTCATGCCACGTCTCCAAGACAAGGTGGCATCGAAGAGAGAAGCAGAGGACAGGGTCGATGAACCCGACGATCCGTACGGGTTGTCCCCGACGATCGCGAAGCATTCCGGCTGATGCAGGGCGAGCCGGCAGTCCGTGATCGCACAGAGCTGACGGGTCGGTTCACCTCGCAGCTCGTTGCCCACGTAGCACCGGAACCGCCGGTGAGTATGACAAGCATTCACTATCCTTGATTGCTTATTCGCGACATTAAATTGCTCATTTGGGACAGCGCCGATTTCCGCCTGCCCTCTCCACACGACCCCTGGGGAGGATGCCCTCCCCTCCTTGAAGAAGGGGGCCACAGAGTCGCGCGATACCTATATTCCGTTGCAGCCAACCCCCTTTGGGCCGGCAGCCAAAACAGGAGACAACGCAATGAGCACGACAGCCAATGTGGCCGCGTCGAAGGCCGCCCCCGCGGTCCTGACGCGCGGCATCAAGGTGGAACCGCTGACCTGCGCGATCGGCGCGGAATTGGGCAACGTCAACCTCGGCGAGGCCTCGCGCGATCCCGGCCTGGCAGCCGAGCTCCGCGCGCTGCTGGTTAAGCACCGGGTGCTGTTCTTCCGCGACCAGGACATCACGCGCGCCGAGCACGTGGCCTTCGCGCGCTA
>JAFECV010000305.1 GCA_018241985.1 Pseudomonadota bacterium
CCGCTGAAACCGTCGCTCAAAGCGCTGACCATGCTTGCACGCCTGCTCTCGAACGACCTGCCGCGCAGCCGCCTGCTCGGTGCGCTGCTGGTCCTGCTGTTCCTCGCGCTGCTGTTCGCGCCGTTCCTGTTCCCCGGCGTGAAGGCGCTGAACGTGGCGGCGAAGATCCTGACCTTCGTCGTGCTGGTCGCCAGCTTCGACCTGCTGCTGGGCTACACCGGCATCGTCAGCTTCGCGCACACCATGTTCTTCGGCATCGGCGCGTACGGCATCGCGATCGCCGCGAGCGGCATCGGCCCGACCTGGGGCGCGCTCGGGCTCGGCCTGCTCGGCGCGCTGGGCGTGTCGTTCGTGCTGGCGCTCCTGATCGGCCTGTTCTCGCTGCGCGTGAAGGCGATCTTCTTCGCGATGATCACGCTCGCGGTGGCGTCGGCGTTCGCGACGCTCGCGTCGCAGCTCTCCTCGCTCACCGGCGGCGAGGACGGCCTCTCTTTCAGCCTGCCGGGCCTGTTGTCGCCGAGCCATGAATTCCTCGAGCAGCCGCTGCTGGGGGTGACCGTCGACGGCCGGCTGCTGTGCTACTACCTGCTGTTCGTCGTCGCGCTGCTGCTGGTGCTGGCGCTGCTGCGCATCGTCAATTCGCCGTTCGGCCGCGTGCTGCAGGCGATCCGCGAGAACGAATTCCGCGCCGAGGCGATCGGCTACCGCGTCGTGGTGTACCGCACCGCGTCCAGCGTCGTCTCCGCGCTGTTCGCGACGCTCGCCGGCGCGATGCTCGCGCTCTGGCTGCGCTACAACGGCCCCGACACCTCGCTGTCGTTCGAGATCATGGTCGACGTGCTGCTGATCGTCGTGATCGGCGGCATGGGCACGATCTACGGCGCGCTGATCGGATCGGTGCTGTTCCTGGTCGCGCAGGGCTATCTGCAGGACCTGCTGCGGCTCGCCGGCCATGCGGTGTCGGGCCTGCCGTGGCTCGCGCAGCTGCTGTCGCCGGACCGCTGGCTGCTGTGGCTCGGGATCCTGTTCGTGCTGTCGGTGTACTACTTCCCGGCCGGCGTGGTCGGGCGGCTGCGGGCGCACCGCTACAAGTCGGCCAGGAAGGAAACCGGGCCGTGACGTTCGCATCCGGCGGCCCGATCTGCGCCGGGGGCGAAATCCGCTTCACCGGCTGATCTGCGCCTCCGGTGCGGTCCACGCGCCATTGGGGCAGTCGGCTGCCGAAATTCAGAACGAAATAGCGCTGAAGTCAAGGCACCGCCTTCGCATGCAGCTATCGATTACGTAGCAACCTGCTTGCCGCGTCAGGTGGCGGAGGCGTCGGCCCGCGCGGCGGAAGCAGCGGCGGGCGCCGACGTCGGCCATCCGGCGATCTGCCGCTGCACGATGTCGCACAGCGCGGTGATCCATGCGGGCTGATCGTTCAGGCAGGGAATGTAGTGGAACTCCGTGCCGCCGGCCTGCAGGAACGCGTGGCGCGCCTCGCGGTCGATTTCGTCCAGTGTCTCCAGGCAGTCGCTGGTGAAGCCGGGGCAGATCACCTCGACCGAGCGCGTGCCGGCGCGCGCGAGCGCGACCAGCGTCGGCTCGGTGTACGGCTGCAGCCACCTCGCGCCGCCGAAGCGCGACTGGAAGGTCACGGTGTAGCGGTCCGCGGCCAGGCCGAGCCGCTCGGCCAGCAGGCGCGCGGTCTCGCGGCACTGGTCGTGGTACGGGTCGCCGAGCCGGCGCGTGCGCTCGGGCACGCCGTGAAAGCTCATCAGCAGGTGATCGGCGCGGCCGTTCTCGCGCCAGTGGTCACGCACGCGCCGCGCCAGCGCCGCGATGTAGCCCGCGTCGTCGTGGTAGCGGCTCACGAAACGCAGTTCGGGAATCGCGCGCCGGGCCCCGGCCCACGCGGCGACCGCATCGAACACGCTGGCCGTGGTCGTGCACGAATACTGCGGATAGGCCGGCACGATCAGCACCCGCGCCGCGCCCTGCGCGGCCGCCGCGTCGAGCACCTCGGGGAGCGACGGAGCGCCGTAGCGCATCGCGTAGTGCACCGAGACGCGATGCCCGCGCTCGCCGAGCCAGCCGCGCAGCAGCAGCGCCTGGCGTTCGGTCCAGACCTTGAGCGGCGAGCCGTCCTCGCGCCAGATGCGCGCGTATTTCGCCGCCGACTTCGCCGGTCGGGTGCGCAGCACGACGCCGTGCAGGATCGCCCACCAGAGCGGGCGCGGCAGTTCCACCACGCGCGGGTCGCTCAGGAATTCGGCCAGATACCGGCGCAATGCCGTCGGCGTCGGTGCCTCGGGCGTGCCGAGGTTGCACAGCACGATGGCGGTCTCCGCGGCATCGGCCGGCGGCTCGCGCACTTCGGAGGAAAACAGGGCCATGCGCCATTCTCGCGCACCGGGCTGCGGCGCAGCTGGCGCTACAACAGCCCGGCGGCCGCGACGCCGCTGCGCACGGCGGCTTCGAGCGTCGCGGGGTACGGGCCCGCCACATAGTCGCCGCAGGCGAGCAGCCCGGGCGCGATCTGTGCCGGCGGGTGGGGCAGGCCGGGGCTGCAGGCGAAGGTCGCGCGCTTTTCCATCACGGTCTGCACCGGCTGCAGGTCCAGGCCGAGCTGGGTCCGTGCCTGCTCGGCGACCGCCGTCTGCAGCGCCGCGCGGTCGCTGCTGCAGGCGCTCGCGACGAACGCGAGCAAGCCCGCCGGTCCGCCGAGCCGGCCCCGGTCGAACACGAACTGCGCGCCCGGTGCACCGCCAGCCGCGCCGTGCAGCGCCAGCATGGGGCGCGGCAAGGTCGCGCGCGCATCGGGCGTCGCGGGCGCGGCGGCAGCCTCGGTCCCCGAACTCGCTCTGCTCGCCCTTGACGCCATCGCAAACACGGTCGCAATCGCTTCGTAGCGCAGCGCTAGCGCGATGTCGGTCCAGCGCCGCATCGAAAACGCTATTGTTTCAGTAGCAAACAGTGAAGAACCGGCAAGCACATTGGCCGCATCCGACGGTGAAACCGCGAGCACGACGCGATCGAAACTGGCATCTTCGTTGCCGTCACTCACATGCCAGCGCGGCGCCGCGCCGGCGGCGGGCAGCGCGCGCAGCGCCGTCACCCGCTCGCCGAGCCGGAGTTCGCCGCCGTTGGCCTGCAGCCAGCGCGCCGCCGGTTCCGGGAACAGCGCGCCCAGGTCGACGCGCGGCAGCAGCAGGTCGGAGCCGCCGCGCCCCGCCCACAGGCTGTCCTGCAGCACGCGCAGCAGCACCTGGCCGCTGGCACGGCTCGCCGGCGTGTTGAGCGCGGCGACGCACAGCGGCTCGAGAAAGTCGCGGCGCAGCCTTGGCGTCAGCGGCGCGCCGAGTTCGGCCACCGTCACGGGTTCGGCGCAGCGGAAGCCGCGCCGCCGCCACGCCAGCATGAAGCGCAGCAGCGCCAGCTTGTCGCGCGCGTCCCAGCCGGGCGCGGTGGCGAGTGAGGCGAGCAGCGTGAGCGGCGTGAGCGGCGTGAGCGGCGTGAGCGGCGTGAGCGGCGTGCCGCGGCCTCGCAGCGCCAGGCCGCTGCCGTCGGCGAAGACGAGCGCCAGCGGCAGGCGCAGCAGGGCCTGTTCCGGCAGCACGCCGACGCGGCGCATCAGCCGCAGCGTTTCGCGGTAGGCGCCGATCAGGATGTGCTGGCCGTT
>JAFECV010000306.1 GCA_018241985.1 Pseudomonadota bacterium
GGTCGCCGCTTGCACGCGGGTCAGCGCCTGCGCCAGCGCCGCGGCATGCCCGGCCAGCGCGGGTTGCGGCGAGGCTTTTTCGATCGTGACGCGAATGCGCGCGGCCAGCAGTTCGAGGCCCCGGCCCCCTTCCATCCGCACCTTGCGGCCGAGCAGGTCCAGCGCCTGGATGCCGTGCGTGCCCTCGTGGATCATGTTCAGGCGGTTGTCGCGCCAGTACTGCTCCACGGGGAAGTCGCGCGTATAGCCGTAGCCGCCATGGATCTGGATCGCCAGGCTGTTCGCTTCCAGGCAGTTCTCGCTCGGCCAGCTCTTCGCGATCGGCGTCAGCACTTCAAGCAGCAGCCGCGCGTCGTCGGCCTGGTTTGCCGTGCCGGTGTGCTGCTCGTCAACCAGCCGCGCGCAGTACAGCAGCAGCGCGAGCGCCCCTTCGCAATAGCTCTTTTGCGCCAGCAGCATGCGGCGGATGTCGGTATGCGCTATCAGCCGCACCTGCGGCTGCGCCGAATCTTTTCCCGAAGCGCCCGCAGCGCTGGCGCTGCTCCGTATCAGACGCCCCTGCAGCCGCGTCTTCGCGTATTCCAGCGAGGCCTCGTAACCGGCCAGCCCGAGCATGGTCGCCGCCATGCCGATGCCGATGCGTGCCTCGTTCATCATGTGGAACATGCAGCGCAGGCCCTCGCCCGGCTGGCCGACCAGGTACCCCACGGCGCCCGGTTTGTCGTCGACCGGAAACCTGCCCTCGCCGAAGTTGAGCAACGTGTTGGTGGTGCCGCGCCAGCCGAGCTTGTGGTTCAGGCCGGCCAGCGCGATATCGTTGCGCACGCCGGTCAGGCGCCCTTCGGCGTCCACCAGAAACTTCGGCACGACGAACAGCGAGATGCCCTTGACGCCCGGCACCAGCCGGCCGTCTGCGCCGGGGATCTTCGCCAGCACCAGGTGCACGATGTTCTCGGTCATCTCGTGCTCGCCGGACGAGATCCACATCTTGTTGCCCTTGAGGCGATAGCGCGGACCGAGCGGATCGGCGTCAATCTCCAGTTCGGCGCGCGTCGCGATGTCGGAGAGCGACGACCCGGCCTGCGGCTCGGACAGGCACATGGTGCCGGCCCAGCGGCCGTTGAATTCGTTGGCGGCAAACACCTGCTTCTGCAGATCGGTGCCGTGCGCCATCAGCAGGTTGGCGTTGCCGACCGTCAGCAGGTTCGAGCCGATGCTGATCGAGGCCTTGCCGAAGAAGGCGTTCGCCGCGGCCTCGACCAGGTACGGCAGCTGCATGCCGCCGTGTTCATGGTCCTGCGCGGCGGCAAGCATGCCCGACTCGGCATAGGCCGCGCGCGCTTCGTGCGTGGCGCGCGGCAAGACCACGCGCAGGCTGCCGTCGCTTTCCTGCACCGTGCGCGGCTCCTCGGTGTCGACGAGCCGGTTGAACGGCGCGTACTTCTCGCGCGCGATGCGCTCGCAGGTGCCCAGCACCGCGTCGAAGGTCTCGCGCGAGTGCTCGGCGAAACGCGGGCGCGCCGTCAGCGACTCGGCATCGAGCCAGTCGTAGAGCAGGAAATCCAGGGTCGATCGCAGGTCCATCGCGAATCGAAACAACGAGAGCCTTGGGAAGCGCGAGCCGGCAAAGCGACTCGGCGCCGAGGACGGACGCGGCCGTGGCGGCCGCAGTCCGCGCCAAAACGGTTTAAAGCACCTCGAAGATGCCGGCCGCGCCCATGCCGCCGCCGATGCACATGGTCACGCAGACCTTCTTCGCGCCGCGGCGCTTGCCTTCGATCAGCGCATGACCGGTCAGGCGCTGGCCGGTCACGCCGTACGGGTGGCCGACCGCGATCGCGCCGCCGTTCACATTGAGCCGGTCGTTCGGGATACCGAGCTTGTCGCGGCAATAGATCACCTGCACCGCGAACGCCTCGTTCAGCTCCCACAGGTCGATGTCGCTCACCTTCAGGCCCAGGCGCGCGAGTACCTTCGGGATCGCGAACACCGGGCCGATGCCCATCTCGTCGGGCTCGCAGCCGGCGACGGCAAAACCGAGGAAGCGGCCCAGCGGTTTCAGCCCCTTCTTGGACGCGACCGACTCGTGCATCAGCACGCAGGCGCCCGCGCCGTCGGAGAACTGGCTGGCGTTGCCGGCCGCGACCAGCCCGCCCGGCAGCGCCGGCTTGATGCCGCTGATGGCTTCCTTGGTCGTGCCCGGGCGGATGCCCTCGTCGTTGCTGACCGTGACCTGCCTGGTGCGCAGCCCGAGCACCGGGTCGGCGACGCCGGCGGTGACGGTGATCGGCGCGATCTCGTCCTTGAACACGCCCGCCTCCAGGCCGGCCGTCGCCTTCTGCTGGCTCGCGGCGCCGTATTCGTCCATCGCGTCGCGGCCGATGTTGTAGCGCTTCGCGACCTGCTCGGCGGTCTGCAGCATCGACCAGTAGATCTCGGGCTTGTGCTCGACCAGCCACGGGTCGGTCATCATGTGCCGGTTCATCTCGTTCTGCACGCAGGAGATGCTCTCGACGCCGCCGGCGACGAAGATGTCGGCCTCGCCGGCGACGATGCGCTGCGCGGCCATCGCGATCGTCTGCAGGCCCGACGAGCAGAACCGGTTCACCGTGGCGCCCGACACCGTGACCGGGCAGCCGGCGCGCAGTGCGATCTGGCGCGCGATGTTGGCGCCGGTCGCGCCCTCGGGGTTCGCGCAGCCCATCAGCACGTCGTACACCTCGCCCGGCTCGATGCCGGCGCGCGCGATCGCGTGCTGCACCGCATGGCCGCCGAGAGTGGCCCCATGGGTCATGTTGAACGAACCCTTCCAGCTCTTGCAAAGCGGCGTGCGGGCGGTGGAGACGATTACGGCAGCAGTCATGATGGTCCTTTCATCGGGCGGGCCTGCATTGTGCGGCGAGACGCCAGCGTTGTGCCCGTGTGGTTCTTCAGTTGAACGTCTTGCCTTCGGCGGCGAGCCGGGCCAGCAGCGGCGCCGGCTGCCAGAACTTGCCGTCGTCGCGCGGATTCTGCGCGAAGCGCTGCATCGCCTGCACCACGTTGAACAGCCCGAACTCGTCGGCGTAGAACATCGGGCCGCCGCGGAACAAAGGGAAGCCGTAGCCGGTGAGGTAGACCATGTCGATGTCGCTCGCGCGGGCCGCGATGCCTTCCTCCAGGATGCGCGCGGCCTCGTTGACCAGTGCGAACACCAGACGCTGCACGATCTCTTCGTCGGAAATCTTGCGCGGCGTGATGCCCTGGTCCTTGCGGTACTTCTCGATCATCTCGACCACCAGCGCGCTCGGAATCGCGTCGCGCTTGCCGGGCTTGTAGTCGTACCAGCCGGCGCCGGTCTTCTGGCCGAAGCGGCCCATCTCGCACAGCAGGTCGGCGGTGCGGCTGTAGACCATGTCCGGCCGCTCGGTCGCGCGGCGCTTCCGGATGGCCCAGCCGATGTCGTTGCCGGCCAGGTCGCCCATGCGGAACGGCCCCATCGCGAAGCCGAACTTCTCGATCGCCTTGTCCACCTGTTGCGGCGTCGCGCCCTCGTCGACCATGAAGCCGGCCTGGCGGCTGTACTGCTCGATCATCCGGTTGCCGATGAAGCCGTCGCACACGCCCGAGACGACGGCGGTCTTCTTGATCTTCTTGCCCAGCGCCATCACGGTC